>JBDRBF010000086.1:0-2254 GCA_043822925.1 bacterium | reverse complement strand
TATTGTAATCTCAGCTTCAAGTTCGACTCTTTTAGACCTATCCCCAGAGCGATTCAGTATACGCAAATAGCCCTAAAGCTCAACCAAAAATATGCTCGCTAGATTTTAAAATAACGCTTAAATTGCTAGATCTTGAAACATAGCAGCACGCCGCCTGAAGCTTTTGGCACGTAGGCAGCTCAGTCAAGTATTCATAGTGGAATTCAGGATCTACAAGTCTATATAAAAAATTATGCTCTTGCGCATATTTAGTAAAGCCAAACAATACATAGGTATCAATCGCTTTTTTATTCGTAGAAAGAACATCGAGAATTATACGCTTAATTTGAGGCAAAAAGTTAAAAATCGCACCCGCCAAAATAGTGCTCAAGCTTCTTCCCTGGCCTTCTGGCGTCACTGATATAAGGTCCAATTCGACCGTACCATACGCATAATCTTTTTTGATATCAAACAAGGCCGCCCCCAACAACGTTTTTGTCCCGTCGTTTTGCAGGTCGCTCACCGTAAAAATATACCAAAGATCGTTATTAGCTGACAACATGGCATCGCTCATGTCTTCAGTTAACTCGTCATAAAGACAATCTCTATAGTTTTTCCCCGTTGCCCATTCCTGAAGCTTTGTAACAAGCCACACTACTCGAGACGCCTTAGCTGACTCAACAAATACTCCCTGCATAATATCAGCAAACATAGAAGCCACTTTTTTAACATCAGCTTCAGAAGAAATAACCCGACCTGTCTTAGATATCAATTCCCCCTCAATAATAACGGTTTTACCGTTTTTATTGAGGGTAGTCCAGGCACCCGCGCACGGGCAAGCCAGCGCTTCTTGAATCCAATTTTTCTCTTGCACAGAATCACCGTTCATCCCCACAAAATAGGTTGGTACCAAGACTAAAACTAAAATTTGAAACCGTTTTAGAATAGACATCAAAAGCCTCTCCATTTTTTAATTATTTTTTACCAAGTACTCAAATTTGATGCCATAACTTTCCTGCGCATACACAGAAAACCCAAGTGCATTATACGTAATTTGCGCTTTTGTAAGCCAAATATTTGTGCCAAGAAAAATGCGCTTAATATCTGGAACTATTTTTAAAATCGAAAAAACAAGCGGCCGAGCCAGGCCATACCCTTGGAACATTGGCATTATTGCAAGCGACTCAAGTGAGACATCCCCTTTTACAAGCTCTGGGTTAATATGAAAAGCCGTAAAACCCAAAATTTCATTTTTTTTATTTTTAGCCACAACAGCAAAAAATTCGACTAAAGGCACTTTTTGATCTTGTACGATTTTTTTTAGCATTTCGACCTGTTGCTGTTCAATTTGCAACGTAAAATCAACGCGCACTTTCCTATCCTGTTTGGCAGCCTCTATTTGAGCATCTAACGCCTTGGGATCTTCTTTATAATAATCCGTGACTGCGACACTATATTCTTTTTTCACTTGAAATGTGTCATCTAAAAAATTGAGAGATTCGTCCGCAAAAGCTTCTGCTTTTACTGGAAGAATTTGTTGGAAAAAATCGAGAGCCATTTCCCAACCGGTTACTTTGCGCCATTCAAGGGTAACCTCAGAACCATTTATGATTATTGGTGCGCCCTTTTTATCCAGCGCGGGAAAAGAACCTGATGTCTGCTCTTGCATAGCCTGGACAGACAACGTAAAGCACAATAAAAGCAGAATAGTAAAAATAGACGCAGAAATGCGTTTTAGGATATTCATAACGACTCCGTATATTTCGGGAGAACCTCCAGAACACACAAGCCAAACAAAATGGCTTATTAACTCAACAAATGTGATTATATCAGAGAAAAAAAAACTGTTAAATTCGGCATAAAAACATGTTAAATGGGGCGAAAAATACGTAAAAAAAACACAAAAGTTACAGGGAGAATAGAAAAGTAAGGGGATGGATCCTGAAACCCTACTTCGCTCTGGTAGCTTCGAAGGGCTGGCGAGTTCAGGATGACAATTTAATAGAGGATATTTGTGTAAAAAATAAAAACTTTTTATCCCCGAATGTAACTGTGAGCCGTATCCGCAACGCTGATACGAAGTGAACCCTTTTTACGTGTTCGGGCTTTGGGTTTTATTTTAATATTTACATCCTGACCAAGCTCATTCAAAAATCTAAAAAGCCTTTCTAGTGAAAAACCAGAAAGTCTACCACTTATCAAAGCTGAAATTTTTGGCTGATCAATTCCAAGAAGGAGCGCTGCTTCTTTTTGAGTAAGTTTTTGCTTCTTGATA
>JBDRBF010000085.1:0-4092 GCA_043822925.1 bacterium | reverse complement strand
AGGCTCTTGACTAGCAAGGCCTCTAAAATTTACCTATAACATCTAACAGTTTACCATACAAATTACCATTACGATAATTAAAACGAAATTCACACTCCTTTAAATATAAATTGAACTTATGCGACGCAACACCATTAAACTTTGCCAATCTACGCTTTGCAAAGCTCCAAAATGATTCTATTCCATTGACATGGTTTTTACCTCGTGCAAATTCATTTGCTGAATGAAAAACTCTGTAATGAGTATAGCCATTTAAAATAAGACCATCATAGGCTTTCCAGCCATCAGTGTGGACCGTTGAGCCCTCCAAGACGTGTCCTCTAATGATTGGCATGAGTTCTTCCTTGCTGCAATTTTTGACAATTGTAACAAAAACTTTTCCATCCCGTTTAAGGAGCCCAAAGACTGGAGTTTTACCGGCAGCTCCTCGGCCGCGTTTTCCACGCACGCGTTTTGCGCCAAAATAACTCTCATCACATTCAAACTCTCCATCCAAGAGCTTTAATTCTTTAATTGAAGCTTTAAATATTTCTTCCCTAAAAAGGGAGTAATAACGGTTTACTGTGTTGCGATTTACTCCAATTAAGATTGCAGTTTTTGAGGCTGTAATATCCTCAGAAAAATGCAATAAAATTTTTTTAATTTTTAATTTACTTATTTTAACGTTCCTTAGCATATAACCAGAATATTTTCTTAATCTATTCTAGTCAAGAGCCTTTATTAAAATGGATTAGATAGCAACCCAATCATCTCTGCAGCAAAAGCTACTCCTTCTATTGTTGGTGCAGCAGCAATGCATTCATGAAAACCAATAACAATACCTACAGGACCAGTCGTAACAATATTTATAACCATAATCCCACCATAAGCAACAATTTTTGTACCCCAATAACCTATCATTGCACCAAGTGCACCGCCACCTAATACTCTAATCTGGGCTTTTAAGCTATATTCACCATCACTCATTCGGTTTACAGAAATATAGCCGCTGTGAGAACGACTTAGTGCTTTAAGCAACTGTTCAGCTTCTTTTTCATCAAATTCTACTTTTTGAGATGTTTCAGCTGTTGTCGTTTTTTTAAATTGTTTTTTAGTAATCTTTTCAAATTCTACTTTTTGACCATGAATTTCTACAACCTTTAGGTTTCCCAAGAATTGCATTAACTCTTTGCTTGAAAGATTTCTTATTTCTTTATCAACAAAACAATTTCTAACTCTGTGAATTTCACCATCTTTTTTTATTGAGAAGCCTTTTTTATCATGTAAAACTTTAATTTTACCGAGCGTATTTGGAACGAACAAATTATTTTTATCAATTTGAACAGGTTTCAGTGAGCTAAAAAGTAAAGCTGTAACTAACAATAACGATTTTATATAAGATTTAAACATTAAACTAATCCTTAATTTTAGTTTTCATTATGTACAATAAGATATAAACGACAATTACTACTCTTAAACAATTGGAATTTCTATGTTCATTTGTTTTTCTTCATTCTCACATTTTATAAAACATTTTTTAGATTCCACAACTCCTTTCATCGTTAAAATTTATAAATTACAAATAACAACTTTGAATAACTATATACAGTAAAAAATAAAAAACAATAATGAATTAATTGTTTTCTAAATAAGAAGGCCGGCTGTAAAAAAAAATTAATTTTAAGTTTTATATGGGCTCTGCCAAAGCCCGCACAAGGCTAGCCTTGTGAATTCGTTACTTTTTCATGTTCTTATATTTACTCTGGAAGTCTGTTCAGTTTTTTGTTTTTATATTTTACAAAGCAAGGCTTTGCAAAGCGTAACATTTCGCAATAAAGTTATTTGCAAAGTAATTGCTTTTGTTGTGCGAAGGTCGGAGGTCTTTTTAATTTAAAACTTATATTTAGTAAACTACCACCGACCTTGTCGGTGGCTTTAAGGGCGTCCCTTAGTTGACTATTTTAGCAACTTTTCTTTTGAAAGTTTAAATGTAGTTATTTTTGTAAACTCTTGCTTCACATATAACTTTATTGCTAAAATATGAATGAAACTGTCATTTTTCGACAGCTTTGTACGTAACATAGGGGTGATTATGATAAAAAACATACGAGATTTGATTGAAAATTGGCCAAGGTGTTTTATTCGAGATGTTGATTTGGTGATGCTTTTCAAGAATAAAACAAATAATGCTCGTTATTCTTTAGTGAAAAGGGCTGTTCAAGAGGGTTTGTTGACTCGTGTTAGAAGGGGGTTATATCTTATTATGCGTAAAACAGAGCCTTTGTTTATAGAACAGTTTGAATTAGCTTCTCTTATTTATGGACCATCGTTTACTAGTTTAGAGTCAGCTCTTTCGTATTATGGATGGATTCCAGAAGGAGTTTATACGACGACCTGTGTTAGCATAAAAAGAGCAAAGGAATTCAAAACTTCATTTGGTGTATTTAGTTATAAACGAGTTCCAGAAGAGCAATTTTATACAGGTGTTACTCGTATTGAGAATACTCGTATTGAGAATACTCGTATTGGGACAAAAAATACAGTTTTTTTTGTTGCTACGCCTTGGAGGGCTATTGCTGATCTTATTTATATAAGACGTAAATATTGGAAACACGAGTGTTCCACTCGAGAGTGTTCCACTCGAGAGTGTTGGAAGAGTTTGGAAGAGCTTGGGGGAGACCTTCGAATTGATAGAGAAACTTTTTTAAATAGCGACAAAGAAATGCTGAAATTATTAGCGGAAAGCTATCCAAGCTATCATGTGTGTAAAATTTTAAAAAGGTTTTTGAAAGAGATTACGAATGTTTTGAAGGTGTATAAGTGAGCATAAAAATTATAGAAGATCGGTTAAAAGAATACAGTCCTGTTTCATCGCGAGATGAGTTGCATGCTCTTAAGGAAATTACTCAAGAGATTGCTTTATCTGCTTTGGCTCGAGTTAATTTTTTTAATAAAGCCGCTTTTCAGGGTGGTTCTTGTTTACGCATAGTTCATGGACTTAATAGGTTTTCAGAGGATTTAGATTTTATTTTGTTTAAGCCTGATCGTACATTTGTTTGGGAGCCTTTTTTAAAGTCGCTGCAGTTAGAATTTAAACTTTATAGCCTTGAGTTCGATGTTATCGATCGATCGAAGGCAGATAAAGCAGTAAAAATGGCATTTTTGAAAGAAAATTCTTTTGGAAAGGTATTTGTTTTTACTCATCCACGAGGTCTCTCGGATAAACAAACAATTAAAATCAAATTAGAGATTGATACAAATCCAGCCGAAGGGTCAGAATTTAAAAATCATTTTATTAATTTTCCATATTCATTTTCAATTATTTCACAAAATTTGCCAAGTTTGTTTGCAAGTAAATGTCATGCTTTATTGTGTAGACCATTTATAAAGGGGCGAGATTGGTTTGACTTTGTGTGGTATGTTTCTAAAAAAGTTGTTCCTAATTATGTGCATCTAACAAAGGCTATTGATCAAGAAGGGCCATGGAAAAAACAAAATGTAATAGTAACAAAATTTTGGTTGATTAAGTCTTTGACTGAAAAAATAGAAAAAATTGACTGGGTAAAGGCAAAATATGATGTTGAAAACTTTTTAAGAGCAAGTGATCGTGAAAGTCTCAAGGTCTGGGGAGCAGATTTTTTTCTTGATATGGTTAAAAAACTTTGATTTTTTATCTTTTACCTTTTACTTATTTCCTTAATTTCGTTGGCATGCCAGCCTTTGCTCATTACTATGGGCAAAGGCTGGTGTACCTTGATTGACGTATTCAGAACCAATTCTATAGAATTTGGATTTAACTTTTCTTAAATAATTCATAGCTATAAGATTTTATATGCGAAAAAACGCAAAAAAATGAGTTTTTAAATGAGTAGTTGTGTAAATTTATTATTGAATAGTAAAAATGCACAATAATGTGTTAATATAATTTATATAACTTAAGCTATTTTAGGTAAAGAGGATATAGATTATGTTTAAGAACTTATACGAAAATTCCACCAAGCTTAAAAAGTTGAACCGATGACACTAATTGCAAAAAAGCAAGAAAAGAGTCTTCGGTTTTTGTCCAACAAGTTTTAAGTCCTCTAAACCAAGATTGCCACCCAAAGGTTCTTT
>JBDRBF010000084.1:0-21253 GCA_043822925.1 bacterium | reverse complement strand
CACAATTTACCAAAGACAGCATACAAAATTATCTCAGTGCGCCAAGAACAATTATATGAATATTTGTCTTGCGCCAATTTTGGGTTTTTATTACGGGAAGAAGATATTATTAACTGGGTATCTCGTCCAACCAAAATGCTTGAATACCAAGCCGTAGGACTAAAAATTATTCACAATAATACGATCGCCTGGCTAACAGAAGATAACTCAAAAATTTAACACTCAACTAAATAAGCAAAACAAAAAAGGCAGAGAATCTACTTTCCTGTCCGAGCTTGCATTAACATTTGTCTACACGCTTGAAGACGAATACGTTTAATAATTTTCAAAACTTTTTCTTCAGCGACAACCTGTAAATCTTTAGCCTTAGCAATCATCGCCCTAAAATCTTTATCTAAATAAACAACATCTTTAAGAGAGAAAATATACTCGAGTGCTCCGAAATTAGCTTGTTCGATAGCCCTGAGACAAATCTCAACCGCACAATCTTGATTACCACAAAAATAAAATTGTAACATTTCTCGAACACAGCTATAGGACTTTAAAAACTTAAACATATCGATATTATTTTTCTCAATTGACTCACTCACAATAACGTATACTGCCTTATCAGATCCACCGCTCAAACTACAACAAAATTCAAACACTAAGGACTCAATCTTTTTATTTTTCTTCTCTCTTGCTAAACACAATAGTTCATATGCACGCCCAGCATTATAAATTTCATCAATATCCTCAACATCCTCTGATACACAGTTCGAATTACAAAAACTTTCTATCGCCAATCGAGCATCTTCATCCTCCAAAAGCAAATCCTGAGCTACCTGATCACCTCTTTCAACCGCCCACTTAAGAGCATTAAAAGCCACTTCGCCATCATCACCCAAAACATTTACAGCGGCAATAAGACAATCTCTAAACAAAAAGCTACTCATTAAATGATCAATTACATCATAATCTTCTTTAGTAAAAGCTTCCTGAACCATCGCTGTGGCCTGTTTCTTAGTTGAAAAGAAGGAGAGGGCTAAAGCCTCAGGAGTAATATCTCTTTTTATAGCAAGCAAAGCACCGGATCCTAATAAAACAAAAGAACACAAAACGACAAATAACACGTTCTTAAAAATACTTTTCACGATATCTTCTCCGATACATAAAAACAGGCCAATTTCTCACACAATAAAACAACTAATTCTTTATAATAAGCAGCTACAAAGAGCTGCAAACTCTAACATAAGAAAAAGCGCTTCTCAAGCAAAAAAGCCATATATTTAAAAAAAAAGGGCCAGGAATTCCCCGGCCTTTTTTTTTAACTTCGACTATAATTTTTAATTTTAACAACTATACGCGTTGGTACTCTTTTTCTTAATTAGAATCACAAATTACCATCGATCTGTTTTATGCGCTCTTGTATCAATGCTTTTATCTGAGTTTTCTTTTCAGCATCTCGCATTTTATCAGCAGTTTTGTAAATCTTTTCAAGATCGTCTCGATTTAAAAAAATAGAACTCTTTATTAATAATTCGACAACATTTGTACATTCAGCCCCAATCGCATAGAACAAAAGATCAAACGCCCTCTTTGCATCTTGTTTACAATAATTAAGCATTTCTAACTTTGTCTTTTCGCTCATCAAAAGGCTAACAAGTTCTGTTTTATTCTTATAAAGCGCAAACCTCAAGATATCAGATGCCATATCGCCATCATCCTCCAAATAATTCGCCATCGCGCTTTCTATAGCCTTATTGCTCATCAAAAAATCAACTAGCTCTAATTTTTTTGCACAAAAAGCATCTCTTAAAATTGCCGATGCCATCTGGCCATTGCTCTCCAAATAAGTAGTAATTGCTATTTTTATTGTCTCATTATTAATCACAAAATCTATAAATACTGTATTGCCGACACAAAGCGCAGCGCCCAAAATACTAGATGCCTGCTCACCATCCTGCTCACAATAATTCACTAACGCATTTTTAATAGACTCATTGCCCATTAAAAAATCAATTATCTCCTGTTTTTCTCCCTCAAGAGCAAATAGAAGCGCCTCGCAGATCCGAACTTGATCGCGGGAGTAAAAATCAAGAAAAAAGTCATAAATCGTTACCTGTTCTTTTTGCAAAAACAAAATTGGCCGCAAATCGCCGTTATTAATGCGTTTACCAACGTATTCGAACAACCCATTCATCGCAAATAAAAACTTATCCAAATCATCCAACCTTAAAGCTTCAAAAAAAGCAGTAAGCTGGGTATTGAGCCGCCCGCCACTTACAAAATATGCATACAATAAAAATCCCGCGGCACCAGACATTTCTTTGGTTTTATTAAAAATGATATCTTGCAAATAGGCTTTCATCATTTCTTTTTCCGGCCCCTGTCCACCCAAAACTTTTTCAATTCTTCCAATTACCTGTTGTGCCAATTTCATTCGCTGTGCCCAATCAGTTATTGTACGACACTGCACTGACGAACAACAAGCCTCTGCCCCTCTTTTTATCAATTGATCAATCCATACTACAAGACAAGAAAAATGAACGGCACTCTTGCATCCACAACACGAGCACGGGTCTTCAAATTTTTCATTCGGCATTGACTTTAAGCGAACGCTATCTTCTTCAGATAGTCGACAAAATGAACAAACCGGTACGATTTGCTCACTGTCCTCTTCCATATGTAGCTGGCCATCGCATAGCTTTTCGACACCACCAACATGCGCTGGACACGGAGCATAATGCCACCCCACAACCGGCGTTGTATGCTGAGCTATAAATTCTTTTTTTCCCAGGGTATATGACTGCAGACAAGTGCTATGAACAAAATGTTCTTTATTTTTCTCTGTTTCTGGATTTTGCTTGAAACATTGCAAAACAGTTTCTACCAACTCACCATCTCGCACCAAGTGACAAATTTCACACTTTTTAGATTTTTTTCGTCTTTTCTTTTCTGAATGCTCTTTTTTCTCTTCACTCTTATGCTTTTTGCCTTTCTTTTCATGCTTACTCGGCTTATCGCCGTGCATAGCATTACCATCACTATTATTTTGCATGGCAGAAACATCAAGCCCTGTGCTTGTATATAAAACAAGACTAAGCACTGAAATAAATAAAAACTTTTTCATGATATAACCTCTCACATTTAAGAAAAATTACAGAACACCATTTTTTAGAACAATAAAAAACAATACATAAAAATACAGATAGCAATAATATTAACACAAATAACACATTCAAACAAGCGCAAACAGCTTATTTGGCTAACAAAACCTATTTATTATAGTTTTTTTACGGGTCCCCCTAGAAATAAGCCACAAAATGTTACACATTAAATTCGTTTTTAACAAAAAGAGCGTCGGTTTAAAAACCGACGCTCTTTTTGTTTTTAGGCTCATCAATAACAGAAACTCTTACCAGGCGTAATTCATATCCAGATGAAACTCATGTGGCGATTCGCCCCGTTTACGATCAAGCTTAAATCCCCAATCAATCTTAGCTGGAATCGGTTTCATCAAGTTAATACCAAAACCAACAGAGTGACGAAGATCAAAATTATTTCGCTTAACATACTTATTCTCATCTTGGCTATATAAAGGGGTACTCCAGCCAGCACCAGCGTCATAGAATAAATGTGCCTTCATAGAATAATCTGGAATTAATGGAAAAATAAGCTCAGTGTTCCACTGGATCATATTTTTAGCACCAAGAGGCTCACCAGTCACCCAAGCAGGCCCAACGCCACCCCATGTATGTCCACGGATAGTCCCCTGGCCGCCCATGTGGTACAACTCTTTATATGGCACCGCAAAATTTTGATTATGTTTATTCTTACCACCAAAAGAATCTATACGGCCAATTTTTACACGGTTAGCCAGCACGAGACTATCAGAACCAATCAAAGCCATATATGTACTGAGTGCTGCTTCTATATTAAAGAATCCGAATTCACGATTAATAACAGGTAACGCAGCTCTGGTTATGAGTTCAACTTTGTAGCCCTGATTTGGATAAACTTGATGATTACGCGTATCTTTTATAAGCTCTGCACTGACCCAGTCATAAAAACCTGTTTGGAAAGTACGGCGAACTATTGGCTCAAATATATTTCTTAAATCACCAATAGCATGTGGGTGATTATTGCGAATATCTTCAATACCTACACCCAAAATAAGCTGTAAGCGTGGATCTATTTGAGGCAACTGAAACCCAAACTTAGTTGAAACACCAAGAACTTTTTGCAACGGCGCAGGAGATACGTTACGCCATTGATCGTATTCATCCCATCGCTTATAAAAACTAAATGCTCCAGATACATCACTATCCAAAATACTTGGATCAAAAAAGTGTGATTCTATACGTTTAAGACGATGCCTACTTGCTTCAATTAATCCGCCAGCATCCCAGCCCAGACCAAACAAATTACGTTTTTCTACGCTGATCATCCCCTTTATTGATCTTCTTGGATTATAACGATCAGTACCGTAAGAAAGTTGAAAATTTAATGAACCAGTTTTATCTTCTTGAACATTCATTTCAAGATCTGCTGTTGTATCATCTATACGATGCATTTTCCAGTTAACGCCATCTCGTTTAAAGAAACTTAAATATTCAACGCTTGATTGCGAATTTCGCATTTTTGGCGTCGTAATTAAATCTCCTTCAACAATATCTATACGACGACGAATAACTTTATCTCGCGTAATCGTATTTCCAGATATAATAATACGGTTAGCGTACATCTTATTGCCACGATCAACATTAAAAGTAATATCCACTTTTTTTGTTTTTTCATCAGGCTTTACTTCTGGATAGACATCTGCATAGATGTATCCCTTTATACCCCACAAATCACGTAACCGGCTCAACGTCGCTATAATTTTACCTTGAGAATATGGCTTACCTTCTTCCAGTCCTAGTAAAGGCTTAATTTCGTCTTCTGTAAATATCTCGTCGCCTGGAGCTTTAACGCTATTAATTATATAACGAGCTCCTTCTTGAATATGAAACGTAATATCAACTTTCTTTTTATCTTTTGAAAATTTTACATCAGTTTTTGTTATTTTAGCCATGAGATAACCAAGATCTTTATACTGATAAATAATACGATGCTTATCTAGATCCAGCTCACTGTCTTTATACACGCCGGCGCCATCTGTAAAACTGAGTAACCAATTTTCCCGTGTAAAAATCTTATTTCTCAAGACTCTATCTGGTAAATGCTTATTTCCAACAAAATGGACACGCGCAATAGAAGAAGAGGCACCCTCAGTAACCTTAACTTCGGCTACTACTTTATCTGGGTTTTCTTTATCTGGTATAAGCTTTGTGTTTACCCCGACAAAGTGCCTGTTCTCTTCTTTGTATATTTTTTTAATAGAAAGAGCAATTTGACGCAAAACTTCATCGTCAATTGCTTTTAAATTTTCAAGATTTAACTGTTCTTTGATTTTTTTTGTCGATATCTTTCTGTTACCAGAAATCTTAAGATCTGCAAGAAGCTTTTTCTCTTCAACGACAACATATAAATTCATATCAGAACTACTCAGCTTTTCGCCTTCAATACGAATTTGATTATAATGACCAAGAGCATACAGATTATCAATCGCTTCAGCACTTTTTAACACATCAAAAATATCGCCTTTTTTATAGGGAATACTATTTAAAACAAGCGCCTCTTTTGTATACTTGGTACCTTCGACTATAATATTTTTAATAGTATACGAACTCTTTTTCCCCTCTTTTGTATCGAGAAAATCGTGCCCCCCACTATCTTGTGATAAAGCAGACTCTTGAGACTCTTTTTCTTCGCCACCACAAAAACTATGTGTCGCAAAAAAACCAACAACCCCAACAACAATCAATAACCTCGAAACCCTCTTCATTCTAAATCCGTTTAATTTGCAACAAAACATGTGCAACCTTCTCCTTAGCTAGACATTCAAAAAGTATTAATATAAAAGCGACTTAACTGATTATGACACCAAGTATCAAGTGAGTTTTATGATACAATTTCACGAGAAAAAAGCCACTATTTTATGTCACCCTATACTTGATTCAGGGTCCAATCCATTAAAAATTACTTGGCTATCTGCTCTGGTCGCCACTTACGCACTTCTTGCTTGATATGTTCAATAATGCTCCATGGCAAACGCACACTCTGCTTTACGACGTTATCTTGATGCTTTATAAGCTGAATATTTAAACAATCGGAATTTATCACAAAATTCACGTCAACATCATATAATTTTTGGGCATATAATTTTTGGGCATATAATTTTTGGGCATATAATTTTTTCGTATCTTGAGAATTATAGGCATCAAGACTCGCAAGAATAGATGGAACAAATATAACGGTTGGCAAAATATCAAGCGTTTGCACAGTATTATTATCTTGATTTTGAAGTTTGTCATTTTCCCATGCAACAAACCATAATTCTTTATGCTCTGGGTCCTGACTAATCTTAGAACCAGCAATAATTTTTGCATATGAAACAAGAGTTCCTAAAAGCATTCCCAGACCTTTAGTCTTTCCCCCACTTACCCCATTTTTAGAATCTACTGTTTTAGCAGCTATTACTTTAGAATCCGTTTTGGACACTGCCTTCTCAGTCTCTAATGGTTGAAGCCCCTGGTCCGGCGTAAGCGTATTCGTTAGACTTTGCATCACTCTTGGAGTTACTACTTGATTTATTGTTTGATTTATTGGTGGAACAACACTCCCAGGAACACCAGTCCGCACAAACATACGCGAAAGATCTCTGTTATACATAACTCTAATTTGCATGAGTTTTTTATTGTCTGAAGTCGCAATAAAGCGCTTATCGCTCGAACTTTTTTTAGTTGAAACCCAGTCCATTTCCTGAACAGTATCAGCATCAGAATACACATTATATATCTTATTAAACGTTGGGAAACTCCAAAAATATTGAGTCTCAGGCTGCACCGGCGTCCCAAGAAGAATAAGCTCGTCAATAATAAGATCTTTAAAAACAGGTAAATAATCATAATGACGCTGGCCTTTAATTGAACAAGTATTTTCTTTAGATGAAAGCGCCTTCAAAATTTCAGCCATTTTTTCAAGAGATTCGTTGGCGTCACTAATATCTGAAAAAACACCCCCAGAAATCAATTTCTCTGAATTTAACAAAAATCCAATAGCACCTAAATTCAAACACAAATTACCCCCATGGCTATGGGTAAGAATCGTAATTTTTGGATTTATTCCACGCTTTTTAAAATTTTCGACTTCTTCTACAAGCGTGTTATAAAGCCTAACCGCCTCTTTGCGGCGCTGATACTGGCTAATTAAACCACTCCAGCCAAACGTATAATAATAATTTATCTCATTATTTTTATAACTACTCGTTTTTTGGATCTCCTGAGTAACCATTTGATACGCTTTAATTAATGGATATGCCGCATATTTTTTGTTGTCAATTTGTGCCGGATCAAACGTTGGAATAATAGAAACCAAGCCCTTTTCTTGGATCGGTTGCCCTGCATAATAAGAAGGGTCCTTGCGCATTTTCTTTTGAGTTTTTTTATAAAGCGTTCCCTTAACTTTATCCCGAACGACTTCTGAATAACTTAATAAACCCATTTGCGAACTAAAAGTTCCATGAATAAATATGGTCATACGATGAACAGGAGCTTGAGTTACTAAAACTTCTTTTTTAATAACCGGTTTACGAGAGATAAAAAAGAGCGAAACAATCGCGACGATACCAAATAAAAAAAACAAAAAATACACATACTTTTTATTCATGATACTCACCCTATTTTTTAAGATTTTCACATATTTTAACAACACCGAATATTTACTATAACCCAGTTCAAACTATCTTAAATTATTGCAAATTGATATTTTCTTGAAAAAAGTACAAGATTCAGTCCATACTCAAAACAAAGGGGAATCTGATCTTCCATAATTTGTATCAAAAAATGGGAAGAACCATGGATAAAAAATGTAATCTTTTGCGTACAATAACTGCTCTATTTGCTCTGTGTATATTTGTATTATACAGTTTTGAAGCTCAGGCAAAACATAAAAAACATAAAAAACACGAATACAGATCTTCTCAAGAGATCTCTCAAAACCTATCTAACGAAGAACAAGACCCAGTTGCAACAATAGTCTCAAACTTTGGCTCATCTATAATTGTACCGAGCTTACCAGCTCAAACAAATGCCGAAATAACCAAACTTACACAAGAAGCAGAAGAATCTGTCAGTAAATTACATGCTGATATCGCCCACAAAGAATCTTTAATCACTAAAAAAACAGAAAAAAAGCTTCAAGCAATTCATGAAAACGTTGAAGAGAAAATAGCCCAAATGCGCGATCAAACAGAGCAAATCACATCTGATTTACGCAAAAACATTCAAATCGAATCATTTAAACTCAAAAAAGAAGCAGCTGTAAAAACATTAGATATCATACAAGACGCCCAAGAACGAGCATTACAATTAAAAAACAAAGCTCAAAGAGAAGCCATAGCCAAACAATTTGGCCAGTCAGATGAACCAGAAACACAAGAACTAGATGAAAGCATCGATACAGATTATAAATATAAACAAGCACCAATAATGGGACTATCTAGACATGAAACCAAAATACACCAAGATAGACAAAATAACATACAAAGCATGTCGCCCGACATGCAAAATGTCTCCCCTGAATGGAAAAACGAAATGTCCAAGCAGTTTTATCAAAACATAACATTCATAAAAAATATTATTCTCTCTGCAGAAACCCCACAAGAACGCGAAGACTATCTTAAACGCTTTTCTGATCAAAATTTATGGTTTGATAACACCCTACGCTCAACCCATCAAACATCTGATGCCGGGTATGCCCAAATAGCAAACAAACACGCAATACTACAAAAAATCGTATCCGCTCAAAAAACAGCTGACAACTATCTAGCCAAAATGTCAAAAACCGTCAAACTCACCCCTGATTTACAAAAGAAAACACGCCTGGCTGCTTTATACGAAATAAACGCCCTCATACAAGATCCAATATTCCAAAACCGTAATATTCCATCAGACCAAATAACAGCTCTTGTCAGAAAAAAATTGGGTGAATTTTCTGTTATATTCAGACAACGGGCAAACATTTTGCCTGATGTTATAATTGAACAACACGCAACAAAGCCAACCCAAGTAGTCCATCTTAAAGTTGAAAAACTGGAACAAGAAGTTGGGCACATTAAACAAAAGCTCGATAAAACAAAGCAAGGCCTCGCTCAAACGAAAAAAAACCTTCAAGAAAAAATAACAGAACAATTAGAAGCAGAACTGGCTACAAAGCAAGCACTTGAACAAGCAGAACAAATAAAAGCACAAAATAAAGCTGCCCATAAACAAATACAAAAAGATTATATTATAAAACAAGATTTAAATACGCAGCTTGAAGGATCAACTAAAACATCTCTCGACCTAGAAACAGTGCTGACGCTAACCCAGCAAGATCTAAAAGCCACCAAAATAAAAGCACAAAAAGCAGAAAAAATGGCTCAAGAATCAGAACAAAGAGCTCAAATGGTAGAATCTTTAGCCCAACAAACAATAGATTCTATTACGAAATATCTAGAAGAAGAAAAAAAATCAATCAAACAGGAAAAAGTTACATTACTTGAAAAAGAGATCGAACTACAAAAAACAACATCTACTCTTTTGGACGACAGGCAAAAACTTATAACCGACAGAAATCAGCTCTTACAAGAACGAGAATTACTCGAAGAAATCAAAAAAGAAACACACAAAATTACAGCTCAATCAAAAACTATAAACGCAACACTCCAAAGCGAACTACTTGCCCTACAACAACAGGCAGAAAAAGAATTACTGATTATAAGAGATAATACAAAGCAAGAACTTGACCTTGCACATAAACAACTTCAAAATATCCAACAAAAAAAGAATTTTGAACTTAATGATACCCAAAAGCAATTTCAACAATTAAAACAAGAAGCAACGACCAAGTTACAAAATATTCATGCTAAAACAAAAATAGCCTTAGAACAAAAAAACTTGGCAAAAATAAAAGGCCAATTAAACGCACGCAAAGCAACCAACGCTCAAGAAGATGAGGAAGAAGAGGAGGGAAAAATAGCTAATTTTCCAGTAGAAATGCCGCTGGCTAAATAACCTTTTACAAGTTCACAAAACTGTTTACAATAAAATTCCGAGGGTCAACTTTTCATAAAAAGGAGAAGGAGAACAATGGAGTGCCCGAAGTGTGGTGGCCTAATGATAATGCAATCCTTTTTTGACCACTTTATTAACTTTGAAGGATGGCGGTGCTTGAATTGTGGTAAGATCATAGAAAAACGAGAAAGCACAATAAAAGACGATGCGTTTAGCGTCTTTTATCAACGACAAAAGATTAAAAAACAGAATAACAACTAAAAATGACAATATTTATAAGCATCCAGGGCAGTTACAACCAACTGGAAATAGCACTTTTCAAAAATCAACACTGTGTTCAGACGATAGTCAAACCAGGAACAAAGGCCAGCTCCTATCTGGTCCCCTATCTCAACGAACTTTTATCTGCGCATAAACTTGCGCTCTCTGACCTAGATTTTATTTGCGTAGATAAAGGACCTGGAGCCTTTACCTCTCTACGTGTTATTATCGCAAGCGTTAATGGCATTGGCTTTGCCCGTAAAACCCCCCTTATTGGCATTGACGGCCTTGATGCCCTTTATCTTCAAACCAAACAAAGTCTCAAAAATAAAACCCCAGACATAATAGTAAGCATACTTAACGCTTATAATAACGACGTCTATTATTCTATTAATAGCGCTCAAGAGATAGCTGACACACAAAACCAAAAATTACCCATAAAAAGCTGCGAAAAAATAACACTCTTACTTGAGCAACTCTCCCAAACGTTTGCACAAACAAAGATCTTATTTACAGGTAACGCTGTAAAACTACATGAACCAGAAATTTTACAAACTTTAGGCAATAATACGATAATAGATCCAAATCTTGAATCCAATCAAACCGCCCACGCAGAACAAATTGGCCTCATGGGTTATGCTGCTTGGCAAAAACAAGAAGATATCGTAAACCGAATCACGCCAAATTACATGAAAACGCAATATTTTGCGTTAAAAAAGAATTAGATAAAACTTCGCAAAAAACCCAGGCCAACCAAAACCGCATCTTGAGAGCGCAAAATCGTTGGGGTTAGAGCATAAATGTCGAACTTTTGAGATCGCAAAAAAGAAACTTCTTTATCCGTTAGCCCACCTTCAGGCCCCTGAACAACGCATATTTTTATGCTTTGAATTTCTCGAGCTCCTGCAACTTGAGCATTCAAGCTATTATCGCTCGTAATACTCGATAGCTTTTGAGCGAGCTCGCGTATTGACGCCCCGTCGCATTCAAAACATATTTTATGTAAAATTTTGGCATCGCCAAAACTCTCCCCTTCGATAAACTCATGATGAGCGACTTGAGCCAACTTTATTGGCTCACAAAATTCTGGAATAACAAACTGCCGAGCTTGTTCACAAGCTGCAATCATAATTTTTTGAATTCGGTCCAATTCTTTAGGCCCAGCCAACTCGCGCTGAACTTTTTCAGAGATTACCGGAACAATCTTGCTCGCGCCCATCTGGGCTGCCGCGTATACGATTGTCTCAAACGTATCTCTCTTGGTTATACACGGATAAAAAATAATTTCTGGGAATAAAATATGATTTCTTGAGTACGCCGTAAGCACGCCTGAAATACTAATCTGTTTTTTATCTAAAAACGTACGGTCACTAATTATAACGTTTATCGAGCAAGTATTGTCAAAAAGAGTAACTGTCTCGCCTGCTCGCAAACGCAAAATACGCACAATTCGTTGCCACATGAGCTCGTTTTTATACTCAAACGGAGCTCCAATTTCAAACGCGTCACACCCGGCTGAAAGCCCTGGGGCATAGAGTGCAAAAATATGTTTATGTATATCGTTCATACTTGGTTATCCTAAATGCCCCCGCCCTGAGCAGCACTCATTTCTTATTATTCTGAGCATTCTTACTCTGTTCGTTATTCTTGCGGTTTTTGTTACTTATAATAACAAGTATAATACCCGCTATAGCTACCACTGTTACAACAAGTGCCCCGACACAATACATGTCTTTATGTGAAACGATATGATCTATAATATTCTCTTTTTCTTGGCTCAGCACAATTTTTGCATAGGCAAATACAAGTTTTATCTTTGCTGCTAAACTCAAATCTGAATCATCAGGTATCACATTTATATCTATATCGTCACCACCAAGCCCATTATATATATCTTCAAAATTTGCTTCCGTTTCTCTCTCAATAGCAAGACTATTTGAGCCCCCAGCACTACGAGTGTCCAAAATATAAATCGTGCTCTTTGGAGCATTTTTATTGCTATCTGAGCTTAGATCACAAAATAACACAGACCCCGTGAAGCAAAATAGCAACAAAAAAACAGATACTATTTTGTATGTATTTTTGACCAACTTTAATACTCTTTTTTTGCTTAGTTTTAATACTTGAAGAGCCTGCATTTTCCCTCGCATATTTATATAAAAAGTTTATTCTGATTTTATAGACAGAAACGGCATAAACACTTAATTTCAAAGTGTCATCCTGAACTCGACCTAAAGTCTAAGTATTTAATTGAAGAACTGAGCATAGCGTTATAACCCCAGAAAGTCAAAAAATGACGCCTAAAACACCATTCAAATCCCCTAGAATAAATACTCCAAACATGCTTGTAATACTCGATGGCTTTGGTTACAGCTCAAAAACTAACGGAAATGCAATAGCTTTAGCCAATATGCAAACATACAACAAGCTCCTACAAGACTATCCCAGCGTGCTTTTGCGAGCCGAAGGCCAATTTGTAGGCTTATTACCAGGCGTAATTGGCAACTCAGAAGTCGGGCACTTAACAATCGGCGCCGGACGAGTCATAGAAAGCGTTTTGAAGCGCTTTGACGATTCTATCGAGAATAATACGTTCTTTTCTAACCCCATACTCACACAAAATCTGACCAAACTAAAAGAAACAGGTCACGCTTTACATATTATGGGTTTACTTTCTGAAGGTGGCGTACACAGCCATGAAAAACACATGCATGCGCTTATAAAATTCGCAAGCAAAATTGGCCTAAAAAAAGTATATATTCACGCCTTTCTTGATGGTCGCGATGTCGCACCTACGCACGCCAAAGCAAACTTACAAAAACTCGAAAATATATGTAAAAAATATAATTGTGGCGAGATAGCAAGCTTACACGGACGGTTTTACGCCATGGACCGTGACTCAAACTGGGCACGCACACAAGAAACCTATAACTTACTAGTTGGCAAAGTAAAACAGACAGAAAAAACAAACAGCCCCACTAAAGCTTTAACGTGGCAAGCAGCACTTGAAGACAGTTATGCAGCCGGCATAACTGACGAATTTGTAAAGCCAATATTACTAGGCCCATTAAACTGTCATCCTGAACTTGTTTCAGGATCCAATCAACCCGGCACGATATCTTCAGGTGACGGCGTTATATTTTTTAATTTCAGACCTGATCGAGCACAGCAATTAGCCCAGTGCTTTTTGAACCCCGAATTTAAAGAATTTCCCACATCATGCAGCCCATTATTTTTTATAACAACAACAAGATATAAACACGAATTCAAAAACTTTAATAACCCAGTACTCTTCGAACAAGACGATATTTATCACACACTTTTAGACGAAATTTGCACACAAAAACCAGACGCCCAAGTGTTTTGCATAGCCGAAACAGAAAAGTATGCCCACGTCACGTACTTTTTCAAAGGCATGCGCGAAGAACAGCTCCCACATGAAACACGCGTTTTAGTCCCATCGATAAAAGCAAAAAACTATATAAATCACCCAGAAATGTCTGCGGACAAAATTACCGGACATATACTCGAGTCTTTAAATACAGATCCCGCTTATTTTTACTTGGTAAATTATGCTAACGCAGACATGGTTGGACACTCGGGAGACTTACCGGCAACAATTCTTGCCTGCAAAAGCTTAGAGAAACAATTAGAAATTTTATATCAGGAAATAATCGAAAAACACAACGGAACTTTATTTATCACGTCTGATCATGGCAACGCTGAACAAATGATTAACGAGCAAACAGGCAAACCAAAAACAAATCATACACTAAACCCAGTACCATTTATCCTGATTAACAAAAGCTATAAAAATAAGCACATAACAAATTTTACCCAGCTCTCGCCAACGCCAATCACACAGGGTATCGCACAAATCGCGCCAACTATATTAAATTTTCTAGGGCTTAATATACCCAAAGAAATGCTCGCGCCATTAGATATTATCGAACAAAAATAAGAGGAACCCGGGATTCTTATTACCTTATAAATCTGTATTCTTTGACCGCTTGTAAATCGTCCAACCAAAAGATAATACACACCCTAATATAAAAACAACTAAAAAAGAAACAGATAGGCCAGAATCTATAATATTTTTAAGACAAGTAACAACCACGTATCCACATCCAACTGCAGCGACCAATGGAACCCAACGTGCAAGAGATGAACCCTTCTCTCTACCAAGAGCTCTGTACGCAGCAAGCGCTGTAAGAAAATAACAAATAAAAAGAACAAAAACTGACATATTACGCAATTGTACGGCCCCGGTCGTGATAGTAATCATAATACACGCCATAATGCCTTCAATGATTAAACTCACCCATGGCACATCAAATCTATTCACTCTCGTTAATATGTTTCTTAATGGAAAATGATCATACTTAGCAAGTGTATGTAAATTCCAACAATTACTGGTTAATATAGAAAAAGCACCAATCACAAGAGATGAAAAAACGAGGCCATTCATTAACCGCGCTATGAATGGATACTGAGGCAATACTTTTTGCCCCAACAAAAAAAGAGTCTCGTTTGAATGCGTCAACAACATGCCTAATGCACCATAACTTGCTAAACTAAACAAAAGACAAATCACAACGATTGTTGTAAATGAATAAATAATCGCTTTTCTAATATTTACCGTCGGATTCTCAACAAGACTCCCAACGCTACAAATAACTTCAAAACCAACCAAAGCAAACAAACAAAGCGGAATTGCCTGGAAAAAAGACCCTGGAAAAGCTGCCACCGGAAAAAAGAACCCTGGCTCAAAAGCCCAAAAACCACAAATAAACGCAAACAAAAGAGGCAAAAACTTAAGAAAAACAAAAAAATACTGTACGCGCCCACCAATTGAAACGCCAATCGAATTAAGCGCTATTACACTCGCAACAATTATGTAATCTAAATAAACAATTGGAACATCAGAAATCTGAGGGATACGTGCTTGAATATACGCAACAAAAATATTTAAAATAAAAATAGCCGAAACCGACTTAGCAATAAAATAACTCCAACCGCTCAAAAACCCCATAGGCAAACCCAAATACTCTTTACTATATACGTATAATCCACCAGAAACAGGCTGAAAACGAGTAAGTTCGGCTATACTTAAAATTAATGGCAACAAAATTACTGCAGCAAGAATATATCCAAAAAAACCATACGGCCCAGCAAAAACAGCTAAATGCTGAGGATTAATAAATAATCCAGCTCCAACAACAACATTTATACAAATCAAAACAGCAGAGAGTAAGCTAATTTTATTCTTTGGCATATTAAAACCTCTTTCTTTTTTGTCATAGAAAATTTTTGAATCCTATCACCCAGGACTCGATCCGGAGTAAATGCCACTCCATATAGTCTTTATAATCTTTTACGCTATTTTGTACGATATTTTTGCAAAACACTATTTTTCAAAAGTACGAGTATAAATCCCGTTTTTAAGACAAAATCACCAATAATAAATGGGTATAAACCCATAATTAACAAACTATTTACAGGAACAAAAAACGCCAATTGCACAAGTCCAAACAAAAACATAATGCAATGAGCGATCCATATTTTAAACAGATTTATTATAAAAGTCTCTTTTTTATAATTTCGCACAAGAGCCAAAAATGCAGCAGCAATAGTATACCCAAAGATATACCCACCACGAGGGCCAACCAAAACAATGAGCCCGCTATCTCCACCAGAAAAAAATGGAGCCCCTAATACCCCCTGAATTATATACAAAATTACAGAATAAACACCTGTCCAGCCCAACATAAATACAGAAAGAAAAATAATCATAGGCAATATATAAATAGGCACTAAGTTAAATGGCAAAAACACACGAAACTGTGCGCACAGCGCAAAAACCCACGAAAGCACTAAACTGGCAAATATTATACGCGTTAGAGCACCTGCACGACCCTTACTTTCCAAGCCAGAAGAAAAAAAACGGCTAAAACTCGATATAATCGCATTAAAATAGCGTAATGTTTTCATGTATATTCTCTTTCTTAAGCTAAATGCTTCGACTCTTCGACGGCCTCAGGCTCAGCATGAGCGCTCACCCTGCCGCGCCCGACGTAGCTTCACGCAAAGCCTGGGAGTTTATAGTGCTCATTTTTTTCGTTTATTGCAAACGGATACCTAACCACAATTTTTTACATAATCCTATTTACAAAAAGCGTTTCTATTTTTATTATTGGTGGTCTAACCTATTCGTTTGTCTAATAATCCATAATTTATGTCGTTCTATTACATGGGAGTCTTGTTTTATGATAGATCTAACGTTATATCTCATCACATTTGTTGCTATTTCAGCAATAGGTCTTCTTTTTACTGCTGTTATATTTAAAAAAGTTACGAACTACAAGAGCACAGATGCTAAAGCCGCACACATTGCTCTTCTCATACGTAATGGCGCTATGACATTCTTGCGCAAAGAATACTCTGTTCTTGCTGTCGTCATAGCAATTGCATTTATAGCTCTATTTCTAGCCATAGATCTTACTTCTGCCTGCGCATATACATGCGGAGCTCTAACCTCTCTTTTTGCTGGATACATCGGCATGAGAGCTGCAACCAAAGCAAACGAAGCTACAACAATGGCAGCCAAAGACCATGGCGAACGCCCAGCATTCTTAACAGCATTACTTGGTGGTGCCGTTATGGGTTTTGCTGTGGCAAGTTTAGGTCTTTTAGGCTTAGGCCTCTTATTCTACTTCTTTGTTGGATCTGAAAGTATTGTCTTTATCAGAATTCTTACTTGTTTTGGTCTTGGTGCCAGCTCAATCGCATTATTCGCCCGTGTTGGCGGTGGTATTTATACCAAAGCGGCTGACGTCGGTGCTGACCTTGTTGGTAAAGTTGAAATGGGAATCCCTGAAGATGATCCACGTAACCCAGCAGTTATTGCTGATAACGTCGGGGATTGCGTAGGCGATACTGCCGGCATGGGTGCCGATATTTTCGAATCATATATCACATCTGTCGTTGCCTCTATAGCTCTTGCGCTGACAGCATATACAGGAAAATTAGAATATATATCGTTACCAATTATGCTCTGCGCAATTGGCCTTATTGCATCGCTTATTGGCCTTGCTTCATCTTTTATTTTTAAATTGAGAATAGGTTTAATTCTTCATCAAGCAGCCTATGTAGCCATAGCATTTTTTATCGCAGGCGCTTACTGGTACCTGTGGTTCATGAACATGGATATGAATCTCTTTGGCTCTATCTTTCTTGGCGCAGCAACCGGTATTGCTATTGGGCTTATTACTGATTATTACACCAGTGGCAGCCCTATTAAAAGACTTGCCGAGACATCAAAGTCTGGCGCTGGACCAAATTTAATCTACGGATTATCTATTGGATTCGAATCAATTGTCTTACCAGTATGTACTATCGCAATGATCGTTTTCTTTTCTCATCAATTTTTTGGTGGTCTTTACGGCGTATCACTTGCAGCGGTAGCACTTCTTGCTACTGTTGGTATCACCATGACTGTTGATGCTTACGGACCGATAGCTGATAACGCCGGCGGTATCTCTGAAATGTCAGGTTTTGGACCAGACGTCAGAAAAATTACAGACAAACTTGATGCTCTAGGCAACACAACAGCGGCTCTTGGTAAAGGATTTGCAATCGGTTCCGCCGTATTTGCTGCCCTTGCTGTTTTTGCAGCATACTGTGAACAAGCACACATACTTGTCCTTGATCTAAAAAATCCCATCGTAATTACCGGACTATTTCTTGGCGCAACGCTCCCATACTTAATTTCTTCTATGACAATGCGTTCAGTCGGACGCGCAGCATGGCAAATGGTTATCGAAGTTCGCCGCCAATTTAAAGAAATTCCTGGCCTTATGGAAGGCACAGCTGAAGCTGACTATGAACGTTGCATCGATATCAGCACAAAAGCAGCATTAGTAGAAATGATTTTACCTGGCGTAATAACCATTATTTCTCCAATTGTTATCAAAGTAGCATTTAGATCTAATGGAAACATGGCTCTTGGTGGATTCTTAGCTGGAGCAACTATTTCAGGTGTTGTACTTGCACTCACCATGGCAAATAGTGGTGGCGCATGGGATAATGCAAAGAAATACATCGAAGCAGGAAACTTCGGCGGCAAAGGTTCAGATGCTCATAAGGCAGCTGTAGTCGGCGACACATTAGGCGATCCATTCAAAGATACGTCCGGACCTTCGCTTAATATTCTCATTAAACTCATGTCAGTTATTTCACTCTTACTGGCAACGTTTTAAAACAATCCAGGATCCCAGTTTAAATCTGGGATCCTAGATTTAAGCCGAAAGAAATATAATGAAAATTCAAAACAAATTTTTACTCTTCACACTTTTATTACTTTCAGTAAGCATGCTCCCAAGCTGCTTTAAATCTTCAGGAGATCAAACTATGACAACCAATCTCTACTCGTTCTTTGGTGCCCCTGGTTGTGGCAAAGGAACAGTGGCTGAACGTTTAATCAGCGAATTAAACTTCACCTCCCTCTCGACCGGAAATCTTTTCAGACAACATATTCAGGATCAATCAGAAATTGGCAAAGAACTTAAGAAATACATCGATGCTGGCAAACTCGTACCAGACGAACTTGTTGATACCATGGTTTTCCAGTGGCTCAAACAAACTATTGCAGACAAAAAAACTGATATTATTTTAGATGGTTACCCACGCACAAAAGCACAAGCAGAAGCACTCCAAAACATCTTAAAAGAAGATAAAGCTTTTGCGAGCGTCTCATTTAAAGTTATCAACTTTAATGTCCCTGAAGAAGAAATTGTCCAACGCCTTTCAAACAGACTTGTTTGTGAAAACAAAAAATGCCAAGCTATTTACTCTTTAACCAGTAAAAAGCCAGCTCAAGAAAACGTCTGTGATAAATGCGGCTCAGCTCTTATCAAAAGAAAAGATGATGACGAACAAGTCGTTCGTGAACGCTTAAGCGTTTTTGCTAAATTTAAAGATGATCTTTTAGGTTTCTACAGAAATGCTCGCACAATAATTGTCGACTTCGAACCTAAAGGCTCTCCTGACGAAGTATTTGTTGATTTTAAGCAGACAATAATTAACAAATAACTTTTGACTCGTAACTTATGTTTAAGCGGGGCAGTTTAAAAACTGCCCCGCTTTGTTTTGTTTGTCATCCCAGACTTGCCTGCACTTCGTAGCCACGTAGGGCGAAGTAGTGATCTGGGATCCAAGTCCAAATTTACTTATTTCTGTTTATTTAGCAGCCCAACCAAACTTAGGCCTTCTTTCACAATACCTATTTCGTCTCCAAACTCATCCCATTGCTCTTTTGCAGCTTTAAGTAAACTATAATCTCTTCGTCTTTGCTCCTCAATAAAAGGATTACAACTCGAACAACAAGAACAACACTGATCCCAAAATAACTTAGTTCCCACAATAAAAACAAAAATAGGTAAAATTTTATAAGCAGCATCAGATATAAAAGCATAATCTTTTAATGGTACATAAAAATTTTTTGCGATCTCAAAAGCAAATAATACTATAGACACAAAAGCGACAAGGCTCCCCATCACTTTAACCATAAATGAACCGTAACTTTTTGGAGTGCTCGACGTTATTTTCTCATCTAAAACAAATGAAACAAGCGTATAAATTGAATTCTTTTGACCTATAGCTGAATTTTGCACTATCCCCTTAAAATGCTTGATAAATTTTTTAAGAATTTGAGCTAAGTTATCACTATCTTGCCCATTTACGCGCAAATTCTTTAATTTTTCCAACCCCTTTAATACACCAGAGCTATTCACAATAGGGCCCAGATCCCCATTTTCACCCAGCTCTCCAGACAATTGCTTCAATTGCAAAAACTTACTTAAAATTTCTGGGTTCATCAGCCCAATTTCTTTTTTTATGCCTATTACTGTATCACCGACCGAATCTTCTTCTAATTTTAAATTCAGGGGCTGGTTATTAGGAAATATTTTATTTCCCTGGTCTGACGGTGTTCTCTTGGATGCCTGAACAAAAAAAGTAACCCCAAACATGCTCAACAGACACACGCACACTATTTTTTTTACTGATATCTGCATCACTCTCCCTTCTTACATCTTTTTCTATGCTTTAAATTAGATATAACCCAACTTGTACAATACACGCATGATTTCTATAATCATGACAAATCACGCAGACAAAACACAAGAACAAATAGTTATATAAATCAAGAAGTTAAGACGATAGAGCTGCCCCATCTGTAGATATTTTAATTATTTTCACACTGCTCTTTACGTTTGGCCAAAAAACCTTTTACTCGCTGCTTACTTTCTTTTGAAACTCCACCCCGAAACTCAACATTCCTAATCATCTGGCAAACGACTAAATCAAGATTGTTTCTTACCGCTTCTTCAAATGCCCAACTCATAACATTACACATTTCTTCTGTTCTGTTACTCATAAAACCATGAGTACCAAGCATTTTACACGCAATATCTTGATTCTTATTTTTTATAGCACGGCCAAACGTATACAATTTGTCAAAGCTAGATAATTCTTTAACAACTCCTGGATCTTCAAGCATCAAACAAACCATAGTAACCTGGTTATTATTAACAGCACTTATAAACATATCATGATGCGCATCACACTCTTCTGTTTTTATCATAGGCTCTGGCAACTTCATAGCTTGAACAAACAAGCCCATCGTAAAAAAACTAAGAAAAACAAATAAAACACGAGTTATTAATATATGAGTTATTTTTTTTAATAAATACATATGCATTTTAAATCTTCTATTTTTTAATAATTAAACAAATATCATAAAACATGCAAGTCAAGCAACTGCTCCCGCACATATGCATGATCAGAACAAATTA
>JBDRBF010000083.1:0-59569 GCA_043822925.1 bacterium | reverse complement strand
GGTGCGCCGGGCAATGACCGGGCAAGTTATGGAATTTATTGGGCATGTAGCGCAAACTAAATTCGGTAGCTTTATCCCAAAATTCAGAAACGCTATTGAAACTGACGATATTGGCTTATTTTGCCAGCACTTACAAGATTTCTTCACACTTATTCCCCACACGGTTATCGTTAACCGAGAAATGTTTTACCAGGGTACTTTTTATATGATTTGTCGGCTTTTTGGCGGCGAACCACTTGCTGAAGTGGCGACGCACATGGGTTTTATTGATGTAAAACTTGAAAGCTCTCAGTGCATTTATATTATAGAGTTTAAAAAAGACAAAAAACCTGATATTGCGCTCGCTCAAATCGAGAATAAGGGCTACGCCCAAGCAAGCAAAATAGAAAGCACAAAGCCGATTATTCTTGTCGGCATCTCATGCTCCAGTACAAAATCCGGCGTTACGGTAAAATATAAAAGCAAAAACGCCTAGCAAAACCGCATACGCCCATAGAAACCTGACCTAATAAAAAAGCGATCGACGATTCTTAATTGAGTCGTCGATCGCTTTTTTGCGTTTTAGGGGGAGGACACCGTGGATAAAATACCCAAGAGAACTGATCAAATGAGGCATTCTAATCAGGCATATTTTTTCTTAATTTTTGACTCAAAACATATTTTCCATAAGGATCATTCTTTGACTCGCCCATCTTTATAAGCAAGCCCTCATCGACAAGCTTTTTAAGTCGTCTTCGCGTGCTGCGTATATCAATCGCCCAAAAGCTTGCTGCATCTTTGGTGCTGATTTCTCCAATGGAAAGAACATGTTCAAAAAAACTTTTTTGTTCTTTATCAATGGTTATTTTTTGAACCATGGCAGAATAAATGGTAACTCTGAATTGCGAACCCATTTCCTCGAATCTTGGGGCGTTAAGACCTTTTTGAAAGCAAGATTCTATGATTTTTTGTAAACCAGAGCCCCATTGTTCAACGAGCCCTAGATGATGAAACGTTCGTACAATGACGCGATTGCGTGAGCGTGATGAGCCAGCTAGAGCATCCTCCAGGCTTAGTCCATAAGCTATACCGCCAGGATTTGTTATTTCTATCCGATCATCAAAAATTGCAATAATTATTGACGATCCCTTGATTGAGTAATCGGTATGCACTATTGCATTAATAACAGCTTCTCTAATGGCTACAGCTGGATATTGTGGAACGTTTACTCGTTTCTTAGGGCCGATCTTTGTCGAAGTAAATGTATTTTTAGCTATAAAATCTAGAACGTCGTCTATCGCAGTTGGAAGGTGTTTATCGATATCTCTATGATCATTGCTACAAGTGCGCCCAAGACCGGCAAATCTAACACAACGAATGATGGCATCTGGGAAAAATTGTAAACGATTATTACCAAACAGCAACATACCACCATTTGTTGGGTGATCTGTGCCAGAGAGAGTTGTTAGCATGCCCATGCTTTTTGCTTTATTTTTTGTTATCTTTTTATCTTCAGCAGCAAAAACTTCTTCAATACTCTTCCAATCCAATCCGTTTTTTGGGGCCAAGCTGCATGATCTTTCATCAAAGGCAATATTTTGTGCAAGTGCTTTTATATTTGAAATGGTATCTGTATCAGCAATTCGATTAGATGAACCAAATCGTACATATACAGTGCTTGTACCCTCTTTTTTAAAATGATATGGGCCAACGGCATAAGGGACCTGAATTAAAATTAACGCTTTTTTACGATACGACTGTATTTCTATGTTTGGTGTAAATAGTGGTTCTACAGATTCTGCTATTGCATTGATGATACGTGATTCGGCTTCAAGTGGATCGGCTATACCAACTATTTTTTTTATTTTATCTTCTACTCCAACAACAATAGTTCCGCCAGCGGTATTAGCAAAAGCAACTACAGTTTTGATTATTCCTGGCAACGATTTTGCGTTTTCTTTGAACTCAAGAGTTTTGCCCTCTTCTCTTGTAAGCAAATCTTGTATCATAAAACTTCCTCTAGTTAAAGGTTTCCGTTACTAGGACTATAGCTAGGACAAACTAGGACGTCAAGAAGCGTCCTAGTTAAACGATTCTTAATTAAGTCGTCGCTCGCTTTTTTGCGTTTTAGGGGGCCAAGGGGAAATGCTTGTCGCGTCAGCTTGCCTCGCCATAGCCATCTCGGGCGACGGCTGGGTAGCCTTGTGCGAAGACGAATGATATACTAGGCCAGGTAACAATCAGGGCCGAGAATAACGCTGTAAGTAAAAGGGGTAACGATGAAACTCAAAGCGCTTCCGATTGGGGTTTCGACATTCGAAAGTCTTATTATTCACAACAAAGAGTACATCGATAAAACGAAATATATTTATGATTTATTAATTCCTAGATCTCGCTATTTTCTCTCCCGCCCCCGTCGATTCGGTAAATCACTTACTTGTTCAACGCTACGTTCTATTTTTAGTGGAGATAGAGAGCTTTTTAAAAACTTGTGGATAGGACAAAGCGATTATGCATGGGAAAAGCATCCGGTGATATATTTTGATTTTAGTCAAATTGGCCATTCTGATGCTGAAGACTTAAGAATAAGCCTACACGAGACGCTTGATGCAATTGCACGCGAATATAACGTAACAACCATAAGCACTCAATTAGAAACAAAGTTTGCCGAACTTATTAAAACACTCGGCCAAACCAAAAATTCTGTTGCCGTTATTATTGATGAGTACGATAAGCCCATTGTTGACCTTATTGACGACACGAACCAGGCAGAACTTATACGCAAAGAATTGAAAAAATTTTATGGAACACTTAAGGGGACTGATGTTGATGCTCACGTACACTTTCTCTTTATTACTGGCGTCAGCAAGTTTTCTAAAGTTGCGCTCTTTTCAGATCTTAATAACTTAGAAGATTTAACTAACGATACACGGGCAGCCGCTCTTGTGGGCTACACGGACGCTGAAGTTGATAAGTACTTGGCAGAACATATTAAAGCGTTTGCCGACAAGCGCCAAGAAAGCTATGAGCAAACACGCCAGGTATTAAAAACATGGTACAATGGATATCGTTTTACTAAAGATACAATTAAAGTCTATAACCCCTTTTCGTTACATAATTGCTTAACAAAAAAAGATTTGTATAACTACTGGTTCTCTTCAGGCACGCCCAGTTTTTTAATCAAATTTATTGAAAAAAACCCACAAATTTCTGTCGATATTGAAACGATTGAAGGCTCATTTTTTTCAGAATCGAATCTAGAAAATTTTTCTATTGATTTGTATTACCAGAATTACAGAACACTGCTGTTGCAAACCGGCTATCTTACTTTCGCATCAGATTATAATACTGAACAGCGCGGGTACAAAGTTGCATACCCAAATGAAGAAGTACGCTATTCTATGACCGAGCAAATTATGCAATTTGTTGGTAACATAACACCAGAGCAATTTGGTCAATTCGGTGCAAGATTTCGTAAAGCTCTGGCAAGCGACGATCTTGAACTCTTTTGTAAGCATCTGCAAGATTTTATTAAGCTTGTCCCACATAATATCAGAGTAGATCTGGAAAAGTTTTACCAGCAAATTTTCTTTATGGTCTGCCTGCTTTTTGGCCAACGCCCAGCAGCCGAAGTAGCCACCGAAGAAGGCTTTATGGACCTACTCATGGAAGGCACAAAGTATACTTTTGTAATCGAATTCAAAAGAGATAGCACGCCAGAAATTGCACTCGAACAGATCGAAGAAAAACGCTACTGGGAGCCTTATGAGATATTAAAAACGAAGCAAATCGTGCTGGCCGGAATCACGTTTAATAAAACTGACACGGGCACTTACGTATTATTAAAAACCAAATTTTTAGCATAAAAATAACGACCCCATTAGGAGAACGCTATACTAGGACATAAATAATTAGGGCCGAGAACAAAGCTGTAAATTCTCAGACTTTTCCTCGTGCGAACCTGTCCTACGAGCCACGCAGGGCGTAGTAAGAAGCACGATACTCTTATTAGCCTAGTGTTTTAACACGAGGCTATTCCAAATCAATTTCATTTTGTTCAAAACCATTTTCACTTAACAAAAACCGATATTCCGATTCAAAAGATTGCAAGTCGTGATGTCTCGCCTGTTTTTTAATATATGCACTTACAATACCAATATCCGAATACCGTATCGAAAAAATACCAGTCCCTCTCTGCCAAGAAAAACTTCCCATATTAACATAAGTTTCACGAATGAGTCTTGATGTGCTGCCTTTTGCATATTGCATCAATAAAGACATGGCGACCGTTGGTTTTTTAGAAAGAAGAACATGTACATGATCAGGCATTCCACCAATAGCCAAAACACGCCCACCATGTTGCTCTATAACCGTCTTAATGAGATCATGAACCATGACATCAACCGGAGAAATAAGAAATGGATGTCGTTTTTTTGTGCCCCATACACAATGATAAAACATGCTCGAATATGTATTACTCATAAAGCGCCTACAATGCTAGCCGATTAATATAATTCAATTTTAATGGGTTGAAATGTAGCATATTATATGTGTAAATACAAGCTCATGCCTACGGTTAAAACCGCAGGCTCGCAAAAACATCAGGCTTGCAGCCTGAGAACCGTAAATTCTTAGCTGTAAATTTTTAGACTTTTCCTCGTGCGAACCTGTCCTACGAGCCACGCAGGGCGTAGTAGGAAGCACGATATTTCGTATTAGCCTAGCTCCTGCCTACGGTTAAAACCGCAGGCTCGCAAAAGCATCAGGCTTACAGCCTGAGAACCGTAAATTCTTAGCTGTAAAATCTTAGCTGTAAATTCTTAGCTTTAAATTCTCAGACTTTTCCTCGTGCGAACCTGTCCTACGAGCCACGCAGGGCGTAGTAGGAAGCACGATATTTCGTATTAGCCTATGGTTTTAACCATAGGTACTTATTCAGATTTTTTAAGCGCCAAAACCGCGTTACATCCACCAAATCCAAAAGAATTGGACAGTGCATAACGCATAGATACCTCGCGCGCCTGACCAGCAACGTAATCAAGGTCACATGCTGGGTCTGGATTATCAAGATTGATTGTTGGAGGGACGATTTGGTGCTTGAGTGCAAGCGCCGTAATGGCCGCTTCTACACCACCAGCTGCGCCGATCATATGTCCCGTCATAGATTTTGTACTGCTGACCAGTACATGATTTGAAGAATTTTTTATATATGGGATGGATCCCAGATCAAGTCTGGGATGACGAAACTGAGTAGGACACGTAATGTGATGTCCAAAAACTTTTTTAAGCACCATCGTTTCAAGCGAATCGTTCATAAGAGTGCCGGTGCCATGAGCATTAACATACCCGACATCAGATGGATTAATACGTGCGCTGGCAAGTGCCTGATTTATCGCATCAATAGCCCCACGCCCCTCAGGGTGCATGGCCGTAATATGATATGCATCAGAGGTTGCCGCATAACCAGCAAGTTCTGCATAAATGGGTGCCCCACGCTTAAGCGCAAGATCTTTACGTTCCAGCGTAATAATACCGGCCCCTTCAGCCATAACAAAACCGGTACGCTGGGCATCAAACGGACGACTTGCTTGAGCAGGATCACCCTGCCAACCTGAAAGCGTACGCATATTACCAAAAGCCATTACAGCCAGTGGGACAATACAAGATTCGACGCCTCCAGCAAGCATATAATCAGCATAACCGTCACGAATTTGGCGGTACGCAAAGCCAATGGCATCACCGCCAGAAGAACAGGCACTGGTAACGGCAAGCGATGGCCCACGCAAGTCCCAGGACATAGAGATCCATCCGGGCGCTAAATTATTAATTGCTCTGGGAATAAGAAATGGCGAAATGGCTTTATGCCCACGGGTAGAAAGGGCAAGCGCCCCATCGCTTATCGTTTGCACACCACTCAGGCCAACGCCCATGTAGCACCCAAACCGAGTACGGTCAATGTGATTAAGCTGGTCCAGGCCTGCATCACGCATTGCTTCATGCGCGGCAAGCAGGCCAAAATGTATAAAACGTTCTGTTTTACGTTGAATTTTTTTATCGACAATGGCATCAAGATAAGCCGTATATTCTGGGGTATCTTTGACGGGTGCAATAATCTTATGAGCATAATCTTGTAACGCCGGATCCTGCGATAAGCAGGTACCTGATTTGCCAGCGAGTAAAGCTGACCAGTTTTCTTGCTTATTTATACCAAGCGGGGTTACAAGACCAATTCCTGTGATAACGACCTGGTGTCTGTCTGCCATTGTATACTTTCTTTACTTAGTACGAGCTGAATGAATAAGTTCGACAGCTTGACCAACGTTTTTGATTTTTTCAGCATCTTCGTCTTTGATTTCGATACCAAAAGATTCTTCGAAACCCATGATAATTTCAACGATATCAAGTGAATCAGCGCCAAGATCTTTGAATGTAGATTCTGACGTTATTGTGCTGGCGTCCATGTTAAGTTTTTCAGCGATAATTTCACAAACTTTTAGTAATGTATCATCTTTTGTAAATGCCATGATAAAACTCCTGATTTTTGAAAAATTATTAAGAATATTTGTTTTGATGAAAGAGCGAGATCCTATAATATCGAAATCTACTCGCTTTTACTACTTTTTCTTCGACGGATCCATGATTTTTAAAAAATCGACCATCAACGAATAAAACCCTGGAATTTCACGGGCAACTTTATCAGCAACTTCCTGATCATACGCATGGGAGGTCAAATTTCGTAAATCTATCATCTTAAATGCGATCTCAACCTGCTCTTGAGTAATTAAACCCGCCCTCAGAGCTTCACGGAAAACATGCCGAGAGCCCTTCACCTCTAAAGCTACAGAACAAACACTTTCAAGATATACTTTAACATACATCCAAAGAGCATCAAAAGAATATTCAAAACGCTGAATAAGTGCATCTCGACACATTTCATGATACTTTGGGTCAATAATTTTATATTCTTCTATTATCTTTTCAAGCGTCTTTAATGCAGTAACAGATCGTTTATATTTTTTTTCTACGAACTCCATAATACTCTCTCCTTTAAAATTTGATCCTTAATATCCTGAGATATCGAATTAAAATCAAGAACATCAACCCCAAAGACGATATTCGATTCTTCCAGTTCGTCATTAATATCTGCAATAAGAGAACGTTCAATTTTTTTGCCCATATCAAGCACAATATCAATATCTGAACCAGGGCGATTCGTACCGCGAGCACGAGATCCAAATAAATAGATTTTACAATTTGGGATATGTTTTTTGATAATATCGATTATTTCATTCTTATCTTGATCAAAACTCATACATTCCCCTTTTCTTAAATCATCCCGCCAGAAACTTCGATAACCTACCCAGCAATATAATCAGTTAAAAAACGAAATCAAAAAAAATTAGGGAACAATGTTTTAACCGTTTTCAAAAACACCTGTTGATCTTTAGGGGCAAGTTTTCCAATTTTTCCCAAAATCAATCGATTATCAAGCGTAAAAATTTTCATTCTTAAAACAGAAGCATTTAAAAGACCAGAACTTTCATAGTCAGAAATTGCCACATCAAGCGACCATGGCTGATTTCTCGCACTTGTAATCATAACCATAACGCTGTGCCCAGACTTCGCATTAAAATTTTTCAAAGAAGACAAGATCATTGCCGGTCGCCGCTTAATTTGATCAGTACAATCAACAAAAGGAAAGGGAACAATGACTATATCAAACGATTCATACATTAAAATACCCCTTACAAATCTTTATAGTCTTCTTCGTCACATTCACCATCCCATTCACTCAATGTAGAAGATAATGACCGCAGATAATCAGGATCAAATTGCTGCTCTTTTCTCAAGACAACACTCTTATCCGGAAGAACTTCAAAAACAATTCGATCTCCAGGCTTTACATCTAAAACACTCCGAACTTCTTTTGGAATCGTCGCTTGATATTTAATCGTTAATTTTGAACGCGTCATAAAGCCCCCTTACACAAAACAACCCATAGTATTACATTATTACCATCTTACTATAGCAAGATAGAACAACACGGCAAAGGCTGTCAATTAACCACAGAAATTAAATCATACCACCAGAAACTTCGATAACCTGTCCAGTAATATAATCTGCACGACCAGAAGTCAAAAACTCGACAACCTGAGCAACGTCATGGCCGGAGCCAAAGCGTTTAAGCGCAATACGAGCAAGAGCCATTTCTTTTACTGAAGTATCAAGTTTATCGGTCATTGCTGTTTGAATAAAACCGGGCGCAATCGCATTAACCAAAATGTGCCTGCTGGCATACTCTTGCGCAAGCGTTTTAGTAAGACTCGTGATTCCCGCTTTACTTGCAGCGTAATTTACCTGTCCTGGATTACCAGAGGCAGCAACTATTGAGCTCATGTTAATTATATAGCCCCGGGCATAAGACACCTGTGGCTCTTGGGTTTGGACTCCTTGTGTTTGGACCCCCTGCGATAACGTGCCATCAGGGGCTACTGGAGCTTCTGGCATACTATTTTTGATCATTTTTTTTAACGCGCACTGGGTGACGAAAAATGCACCCTTAAGATTAACGTCCAGCACCGCGTCCCAGTCTTGCTCACGCATACGCAAAGCAAGCCCATCACGCGTAATACCGGCATTATTAACTAAGATATCTATATGGGAAACAGCTTCAAAAGCTGTTTGGATAGAAGCGACGCTAGAAACGTCGACCTGAATATAGGCAAAACCGAGAGATTTAAGCGCTGTTACACGAGAATCACTTGAATCTATAATGTCGCATATTGTTACATGATCGCCACGCTCATGTAATATTTGAGCTACAGTGCGACCAATCCCCTGAATACCACCTGTAATAACACTGTGTTTTTGTTGTGCCATACTATTCCCATGTTTATGGTCCGGGGTTAAAACCCCGGTCTAAAAAAGCTTCGTGCTTATCAGCACGAGAAAATTTAACCAATTCAACAGACTCTATTTATATATAATCTTGTTATATATAATCTTGCAAAAAATTCATCATGCGGCGCCCACCGGGCAAAGCATGAAACTCTTACTAGGCCGGGGTTTCAACCCCGGACAATTCTCACTGAGAATCTTGATCTATTTGTTCAGGCGCTTTAATAACCGGCTGCTCACACATAACGATATCGTCATGTGCACATTCACCTTCGCATCCATCAATATGCACGTGACGGGCAATCGATTTACCAAGCAATAATAATAATTTTTCGATATCTTCAGTCGAATTAACACTCATAATTTCTTTTTCAGGCCACTCGCGTTTAAGCATCTTTGAAAACGTGGATCCTGGACCCATTTCTATAATTACATCGCAATCTTGAAATTGCTGCATTGATGGCCACCACTGCACAGAACTGTGCATTTGCGGTTCAAGCGATGTTTTAATTTCTTCACCTGTCGTTATAATTTGAGCCTGTATGTTATTAACCAGTGGGATAGAAAGATCTTTAAAATCGACTTTGACCATGTACTGAACAAACTGTTTAGCCGCATCGTTCATAAGCCGTGAATGAAAAGCTCCTGCGACGTTTAGAAAAATTGCTTTACCGCGCTGCAAAATAACTTCGTCACGCACGCGCTCAAGAGCTTCTTGTGTTCCAGAGACAACAATTTGTGATGAACTATTATAATTAACAACTTGCGCCACACTCGTCGTCGATTCAGGATCATCATATTTATTACAAATTTCTTGTACGATATCGTACGATAGGCCTATAACAGCAAGCATGGTACCGGACTGTTCAAGCGTTGCTGCTTCCATGAATTGCGCTCGTTTTTTGAGCAAATATAGCGCATCAGGAAAAGATAATCCCCCTGCTGCATAAAGAGCTGTATATTCGCCAGAACTATGTCCAGCGACAATATCTGGGATAACGTCATATTTTGTTTTTAAAAGTGTATACATGGACGCACCTACTAAAAAAATAGAGGTTTGTGCATGAAGTGTTTCTTTAAGTTCTTTTTCTGAACCGGCAAAACATAATTTTACAAAATTAATATCAAGACAACCTGATGCTTGCTCAAAATATTCCTGAATTATACGATGTTTATCATATAATTCTTTGCCCATGCCAAGATATTGTGAACCCTGGCCAGGAAAAATCATACCTATTTTTTTCTTATGATCCATTTTAGTACTCCCATATTCATACGCCCCGCTATAATTTTACAATTAATTATACGTGGCGCATCTAACCTCACATAAATTTCTATAACCCCATTTAATTTTGTCATCCCAATCCCGGGGTCTCGTAGAGCTAAAGCTCCCCTCGTGCCCGGGCTACAAAGCTGCGCCACACGATTTCACCGTGTTTAGAGTAGATACAATACTAAACACATGCGCTCATGCTGAGCCTGTCGAAGCATCGTTCTACCTTTTTACAATTTTTCATTAAGCGCATTAATGCGCTTAAGTGCTTTTTCTTTACCTAAAATTTCAATTAACTCAAATACCCCAGGGCTCTGTATTTTGCCCGTAAGCGCCAAACGTAATGGCTGAGCCAGGTTTACTAATTTTTCTGAATACTGAGCACAAAGCTCTTGTGCCTGCGCCTGCAACAAAGTACAGGATAGACCGGTTTTATCACACGCAACAAACGTATTTATAAAATCTTCGAGTAATTTTTTTGTATTATCTGTACGCCATTTAGCTATCGCGCTTAAATCATAATTTTCTGGATCGTACGCTAAAGCTATAATATCGTCAGATAATTGGCGCAACGTTACAGCACGTTGCTTATACTGTTCTATAAGTTTTACTAACTCTTCTTGGCTCCAAAGCATTTTTAATTGTTCTAAACGCTGCACGCTCATATGACCAAAACACTCAAGTAACCGGTCATAAGACGCGTTACGTATGTACATGCTATTGACCCAATCAAGCTTTTGCGAGTCAAAAATCGCACCTTTTTTACCAATATCTTTTAATTCAAAGAACTGTATAAGTTCGTCTTGTGTAAAAATTTCTTGGTCCCCATGAGACCAGCCAAGACGAACAAGATAATTAAGCAGTGCTTCAGGCATATAGCCATTTACACGATATTCGTCGACTGAGACAGATGCATCACGTTTACTTAACTTGTTTCCTGATTTGCCCAAAATTAACGGGACATGTGCAAAAACAGGCTCTTGCGCCCCAAGCGCACGATAAATAAGCACTTGTTTAAACGTATTTGGTATGTGCTCTTCACCGCGTAATATATGCGTTATACGTTGATAAATATCGTCGACAACAACACAAAAGTTATAAATCGGCGTACCATCGCTGCGTACAATAATAAAATCGTCTAACTGATCTGCTTTTATACTAATTTTACCCCGGATAACATCGTTAAACGCTATCATTTCGATGTTATCCGGAATTTTAAATCTAATCGCGTATGGTTTTTGCAAGTCTTCTTCTGTTACTTTTTTATTACGACATGCTTTATCATACACATGCCCAACGCCCTTATCTAACTGCGCAACCACGTCTTCTGAATTACGCGCTGTACAGAAACACCGGTACGCGAGCCCCTGTGCTATAAGTTCTTGAGCTATGTTTCTATGCTCTTGAGCCCGGGAAAGCTGGTAAACCAGCGGTTCTTGCGACTCAAGACCAAACCATTTCAAAGAAGCCAACTGCGAATCTAAAAACGCCTGTGTTGAGCGTTGCACATCTGTATCTTCAATACGAAGTAAAAACACACCGTTTGTATGACGCGCGTACAACCAATTAAAGATTGCGCTTCGTATACTACCTATGTGTAAATTCCCGGTTGGTGATGGTGCAAAGCGTACACGAACGTTTGTCATATTCTTATTCTTTATTATATAGGGCTCAATATCCAAATTTCTTTCTATCCAAGCCCTATTCTCTATTCTTTGTCATCCCAGATCAAGTCTGGGATCCCGTCCAAATTTCTTAAACAGCAATTAATTCAAGTTTTGAACGAACAATTTTAACTTCTCGTTCAAGTGTTTTTTCTTCACCAAATTTAACAATAAATTGCTGCCACAAGCCTTTAGCTTGATCAAAGTTCTTATGCACCCATGAGTACATACCTAAATGAAAAAGTGCTTGAGCATGAGCAATATTTTCAGGTTCATAAGCGATACGTTTAAGCTGCTCTAAGCCTGCTTCTACTACTTTTGGTTCAGGGCTATCAAGAGACATAAGGGCGAGCTTTAAAATATATGCTTGCTTAACGGAGTCGCCTTTCATGTTACTTACAGCTACTTGTAACTCTTGTAATGCCTGAGCATAATTACCACTATTTAAATACGCTTCAGAAAGAAATGCCTGAAATAATGGCGCAAGCGTCGAATGAGAGTTCTTTTTGTAGGCGTCTTGAAAAACTTGTATTACTTTTGCCCATTTTGTTTGTTCTGACGGAAAAACATGTTCTTGAGCTGCTGATACTTCAACAACTTCTTTAACTGGGGCATCAAAATATTTCAAAGCTTGGACAAAATCACGATGCGCAGCTACTTGAACTGAATTGAAATACCAACGGTACCCAATAGATGCGCTTGTAAAAAGAACAATGGCAACAAGGCCACCAAGAACTAAGTTTTTATACTTTTTAACAAAATCTACAATCTTGCTTATAACACGGCTTACTGGATCCAAATGCGCTTCCATTAGTACGTCTCCCACGTAAATACTTGTTAATAACGCTTGTCATCCCAGACTCGATCTGAGATCCAAGTTCAAACCACTCAATTTACTATCTGAAAATTTGCAAATTTTTATTTTTCCGTATTAATACAAAGACATTATTAAATTATAACTCAAACAATAATATTGTACATAAAAAACTTTATGAAAAAAGGGCCAAATTCCCATGAGCAGCCAACATGATAGCCTGCTCAATAGCGTAAGCATCAGAATTACCGTGACATACGATTACACGCCCGTTAACTCCAAGCAATAACGCGCCCCCCTGTTTTTTACTATCACTCACCTGAGAACATTCTAAGAGAAACTTTTTGCACCAGCTATTAATATCTAAGTTTTCACACTGCAATGATCTTTGAATTAATAAATCAGAGAAAAGTGTATAAATTGTTTCCATTGTTTTTAATAAAATATTACCAGAAAAACCATCTGTAATAACAATATCAACATGATTATTAAAAATAGCGACTGGCTCTACGTTACCAACAAAATTAATGCCTGTACCTGATTTAAGTAAAACAAAAGCTTCTTTTGTAAGTCGAGACCCCTTCCCGTCTTCTTGTCCATTAGACAAAAGGCCAATACGGGGACTTTGCATTTTAAGCTCGTTTAAAGCAAAATCATGCGCCATATACGCAAATTCATATAAATGCTGAGCACGACAATCGACATTGGCTCCCAAATCAAGCGCAAGAACACGCTCTTTTTTAGCTGGTAAAAAACCAATAATACCTGGACGCCCGTGACTAGATCTGCCCAAAATAAGCATAGAGGCCGCATAAAGAGCACCTGAACTGCCGGCTGATAGCACAGCAGTAGCATGACCATTTTTAACACACATAACAGCTTGGACGAGTGATGATTGCGCTTTGCTTTGCACGGCTGTGACCGGATTTTCACCCATGCCAATGCTCTCTGGAGCATCACACACGATGATTGGGTATTGCTCCCAACCAACATCATACTCAGAAAGAAGCTTTTTGAGCACCATACGGGGCCCAAAAAGCTTAATAGATACTTGTTTTTTAGCCGCAGCCAGCGCACCACTTACTATTTCATGTGGCGCATTATCTCCACCCATAGCATCAACTGCGATAATTGGTGCGATAATTGGTGCAATAATTGGTGCGATAATTGGTGCGATTACGGGTGCAAGAACAGGTACGATCTCGGGTCCAGTTGCCACCGGTTTACCCTTTACTTCGACTACGCTGACTTTTCGCCTGTTTGGCCTACTGCTTGATGAGCACGCGCTTTAACTTCTTGTGTTTCTTGTTTTTTGCTACGCGTGAGCAAGCGATCAGCCTTAGTTCTCAAAACTTTTACACCTTTATAATGACCACACTCTTTACAGACAATATGTGGAATACTTACCGCTTGGCACGTAGGACAAACGGCTGTATCGTGAGGTCTAATAAACTTACAAGAACTTCTATTATTACGTCTGGACCGAGAAACTTTACGCTTTGGTACTGGCATGGCTCATTTACTCCTGTGTTCAAAAATTAACGAACAATCAATTGTTATCCTGAAAATCACGCGATTTGAATTCACATATGATAAGTTTTTATGTAATTTTTGTCAAAAAAACAGACTAAACTTGTAAAATCGGTCAGCTTTGGCAAAATAATGACACTTTAATAGTATATATGTTCATAAAAATACAGGAGTACTGAATAATGGCAAACGTATCTATGGAAATGGTTAAAGAACTGCGCGAAAAAACACAAATTGGCATGATGGACTGCAAAAAAGCCCTTGAAGAATCAAATGGCGACATGGAAAAAGCGATTGATATCTTACGTAAAAAAGGAGCCGCCATCGCCTCCAAACGAGCAGACTATGCAACCAATAACGGCCGCATAGAAGCTTATATCGACCAAAACGCTCAATCAGGCGCTCTTATCCAAGTCGGTTGTGAAACAGATTTTTCTGCAAACACAGCCGCTATGCAAGATTTTTGCTTAAATATTGCAAAAGGAGCTCTTGAAACAAAAGAAACTAATCCAGAGGCGCTTGAAGCTAAACTTCCTGAACTCAAAAAACAACATGACGAAATTTTAGCTAAAATTGCTGAAAAAATTCATATCAACAAAATTGCCGTACTTACCGTCCAGACGCACGGATTAATAAATTACTATATTCACCCAGGCTCACAAGTCGGCATTATTATTGAACTCGCGACAGAACATGATGCTTCAAAGAATATTGACGAACTAAAAGCAATAGCACGCAACGTTTGTATGCATATTGCCGTCAGAAACCCACTTGCAGTACAACCTCAGGATCTAGATCCAGCTTTAATTGCGAAAGAGCGTGAAATTGCACTCGATCAATTAAAAGACAGCAAAAAGCCGGCGAATATTTTAGACAAAATTATTGACGGAAAAATAAACAAATATTATTCAGACGTCTGCTTGATAAACCAGCTTTATATAAAAAACGAAGATCAAACAATTGAACAATACATCAAAGAAGAATCGGGCAAAATTAAAAATACTATTACGATCAAGCGCTTTAGCCACTTTATTGTAGGGCAAGCTAAATAAAAGCAAAGCATAATTATATGAAAACAATTCTGCTTAAACTGAGTGGGACGCTCCTAGCAGAAAATAACAAAGATCTCATAGTAAGCGTTGCACAGCAAATAAAAGCCTTACATCCAGAATATTGTTTTAGTATTGTTATCGGTGGTGGCAATATTTTACGTGGCGCAAAAAGCACACACATCAAAAGAACGACTGCAGATAATATGGGAATGCTTGCAACGCTCATAAATGGGCTCATGCTGCACGATATATTCTCAGCAAATAACATAAATACCTGCTTGATGAGCGCCATACACGCACCGGATATAGTAAAAACAATAACACAACACAGCATCGACAAAGCTTTAGAAAAAAACCAATGTATAATTTTTGCCGGCGGCACCGGAAACCCGTATTTTTCCACTGACACTAATGCCGTCATACGCGCACTACAAATTAATGCAACACAGGTCTGGAAGGCAACAAATGTCGATGGGATTTATACCGCAGACCCCGCAAAAGACAAAACAAGCACTCTGGTCAAAAAAATAAGCCACGAACAAGTACTCGGGCAAAAGCTTGAAATACTCGACGCAACAGCTATAATACTGGCACAACAACATAAGCTACCAGTACGAGTATTTAACATGTTTGCACCAGAAGCCTTGATACATGCAGCAAAAGATCTTAATTTTGGAAGTACTATTAAATAAACTTCGTAAAAAAGAGGATAGAATAATGGAAGAAATAGCATTTAAAGAGGGCGATTCTAAGAGTATTGAAGATATTCTTAAGAAAGAAATGGAACTCCCGCTCAAGCATTATGAAAAAGATCTGGCAAGTATACGCACGGGAAGAGCAACAACAGCACTGCTTGATAATATAAAAGTAGATTGCTACGGACAACTTATGGCACTTAAAGAAGTAGCAACGCTCTCTGCCCCAGAAAGCAGACTCTTGACGATTCAACCATGGGATAAAAGTATTATCGGCGAAATCGAAAAAGCGATCATGATCTCTGATCTTGGCTGCAAACCGGTTAACGATGGTAACTTAATCAGAATTCAAATCCCTCAAATGAGCTCTGACCGACGCGAAGAACTCGTCAAACTTTTAGGCAAAAAAACAGAAGACTGCAAAGTCGGCATCAGAAACGTGCGCAAAGAAGTGCATAACGAAATTCGCAACGCTGAAAAGAAAAAAATAATTTCTGAAGATTTTGCAAAAAAACTGTCTACGATCATGCAAAAAATTACTGACCTGTACATGGAAAAAGTTGACAAATTAACTGAGAAAAAAGCACACGAAGTCAGAGAGATCTAAGTTCGCAGGCCGGGATTATTTATCCCGGCCACATTCAATCTTCATGTTATCCGATAAAACAGGCAGTACATGAGTAAAAACTTTACGCACCTACACGTACACACAGAATATTCACTTCTTGATGGGGCCATAAGACTGCCCGACCTCATACACTATGCAAAAGAACAACAATGGTCGTCTCTGGCCGTTACTGACCATGGTAATATTTTTGGCGCGGTTAAATTCTTTCAGATGGCTCAAAAAGAAAAAATAAAGCCGATTTTGGGCATAGAAATATATCTCACGCCCGATATAAAAGTAAAAGATATTAAAGACAAATATTACCACCTGATTTTGCTTGTGCAAAACAAACAGGGATATAAAAATTTGTGCAAACTACAAGCTCTTGCATATCAAGAAGGCTTTTACTTTAAACCTCGTATTGACTATGCAATGCTCGAAAAATATCACGAAGGCTTAATAGCCAGCACAGCCTGTCTAGGCGGGCATATTCCAACACTTTTGCGTAAAGATAAATTTGAAGAAGCTGAGTCGCGCATCACCTGGTTTAAAGATATTTTTGGCCCTGATCGTTTTTTTTTCGAACTACATCCAGAGCAAGAAATAAATCAAGACCAGACAATTACCAATAAAAGATTATTCGAATATAGCCAAAAATTTGACGTGCCATGTATAGCTGCATGCGACGCTCATTATTTACACGCACAAGACCGCGAAGCTCACGAAATATTATTGTCTATTCAAACCAAAGACATCATGTCTAACCCTGATCGATATACTTTTGGCGAGTATCGCGTGCATTTACGTACAACAGAAGAAATGCTGACAGCATTCAAGCACTACCCAGAAGAAATTATCTGGAACACCGAAAAAATAGCCAAACAGTGTGAATTTGTATTCGAATTTGGCAGGTTATTCTTCCCAAATAGCCCCGTGCCAGAAGGCCAAACGCAAGAAAGTTTTTTTGAACAAAGCAGCAAAGAAGGGCTCGAAGAGCTCAAAAAGAAAAAACTCATCCCGCTCGATCAAACAGAAGAATACGAAGCGCGATTACGTGAAGAAATAGATCTCATAAAAAAAATGGGCTTTATTGGCTACTTCTTGGTCGTCAGTGATTTTATTAAATGGGCAAAACGTCAAAATATACCAGTCGGCCCCGGTCGAGGCTCTGCGGCAGGATCGCTTGTTGCATGGGCACTTGAAATAACGCACGTCGACCCGCTCAAATACAACTTACTTTTCGAACGTTTTTTAAACCCTGAACGCGTCAGCATGCCTGATATAGATATTGATTTTTGCATGAACAGGCGCGAAGAAGTTATTAATTACGTCAAAGATACATACGGACACGATTGCGTCTGCCAAATTATCACGTTTGGTACCATGATGGCCAAAGGCGTAATCAAAGACGTTGCGCGCACCATGGGTTTCCCGTTTCAAGATGCCAACGCCCTTACTGATCTTATTCCCGAACAACTTAAAATTACGCTCAAAGAAGCTATCGAGCAAGAACCAAAGCTACAAGAAATGATAGCTGCAAACCCTAAAATTAAGCAGCTTTTTGATATTTGCTTTAAACTTGAAGGACTGACACGTCATGCATCAAAACATGCTGCCGGCGTCGTCATTGCACCTGAACCACTTGATCAGTCCCTCCCATTATATATACCCCCAAAAACAACAGACTTAGTCACGCAATATGCTATGACAGAGTTAGAAAATTTGGGCTTCTTAAAAATGGATTTTTTGGGGCTCAAAAACTTAACCGTAATCGAACATACATTAGATGAAATCAAGAAAAATCACGGCTTAACAATAGATTTAGATAGAATCCCCCTGGACGACCCCCGTGTTTTCGAACTAGCCAGTAATGGTCAAACAGACGCTGTTTTCCAGTTTGAATCTGACGGTATTAAAGACGTTTTACGTAAATTAAAGCCAGACAAATTTGAAGACTTAATTGCGGTTAACGCACTCTATCGCCCAGGCCCACTTGGAGCTGGTATGGTTGACGACTATATCGAACGTCGTCACGGACGCCAAGAAGTAACTTATGTTTTCCCAGAACTTCAACCAGTACTTGAAGAAACATACGGCGTTATCGTCTACCAAGAACAAGTTATGAAAATTGCATCTGCAATCGCCGGATACTCGCTTGGGGCCGCAGATATTTTGCGACGCGCCATGGGAAAGAAAAAAGCAGACGTCATGGCCCAGCAAAAAGAACTGTTCGTTAAAGGCGCGACAGAACGCGGCCGAGATGGTGGCAAAGCGGGAAAATTATTTGACCTGATGGCTTATTTTGCTGGATACGGCTTTAATAAATCACACTCGACAGCATATGCGATTATTGCCTATCACACAGCCTATCTTAAAGCACATTACCCGTATGAATTTATGGCAAGCTCAGTTTCGTTTGAAACAGGCAACCCAGACCAGTTTACCCATTACTTACATGTTATTAACGAAATGGGGATCCCATTACTATTACCTGACGTTAACAGATCAGAAATCGAATTTACAGCAAGCCCTACGGGTATTTTATTTGGCCTCAAAGGCATAAAAAACATTGGCCAAGCAGCTCTTACGAGCATTCTAGAAGCACGCGCAAAAAAGCCGTTTACAGACCTGCTCGACTTTTGCAAACGTATCGATTTACGCGCCGCTAACTCGCGCGTTATCGAAAATCTAATTAGCGCCGGGGCTCTTGATGGATTCCCGGGAAATCGAGCACAAAAAACTGCTGACCTAGAAAAAGTAATGGCTTTAGCGCAAGAACACAAAGAACAAGCTCTAACGGGCCAAATGGGCCTCTTTAACTTTGCAAGTTCTCGTGCAACAGATTCTGACTCAAATAACTCAAGCCAATTTTTTACATTTTCACAAACACCAGACTGGTCACTCAAAGACAAATTAGCCAAAGAAAAAGAAGTTGCGGGCTTTTATTTAAGCTCTCATCCACTCAAAAGTTATAAAGCAACCAAATGGCTGCGTACACAAACATTTGAACAAATATTAAATAGCGTAAAAGAAATCCCTGCCAACAAAAAAGCACAAGAATCAGCACAAGAACCACAAGTATCTTGTATAGGACTTCTTCAATCTATGCGTGAAATAACAACACGAAAAGGCGATAAAATGGCGTTCGCACAATTTGAAGATATGCAAACGCAGGCCGAGCTGGTTATCTTCCCAAAGCTTTATGCTAAGCTGGCAGGCGTCTTTGACGAACATGACGCTTTTATAATTAAAGGCAACGTCGATATTATGTCTGAACGCAAGTGCAAGATTAAAGCGCAAGAATTAATCCCGCTCGAGCACGTATTTGATAACCCTAAGCTTATTACAGAAGCAACGCTTATTTTACCAGCAGACTGTGACGAAACGCTCTTAACTAATATAAGTAACGCTCTGCCAAATGGTTCTACGCCACTCAAAATACAATTTTATGAGAACAGCGAAACGCTTTTATTAAATAGCAGAAAAAAAATGACCTGCACGCTCAAAACGCTTGAAGACATCGAACAATTAGGGGTCAAAATACAGCTGGATACTTAAAAAAGCTTACTAATTTGTTCAACCAAATCAGGTTCGGCACCAGAAATATTGGATTTAATAGAAGTAAAAACCCAGTCTTTTTTTGTATCAAAAAACTCTTCACGTATAAACGTCACAAGCCCGCGCATAATACGTAAAACTTCGTCATGAGAAAGTGTACGTTTATCATATTTTTCAAAAACATGCTTAAGTTCGATCGAAAATCGATCCTGCCAGTCTGTAAGCACGTATAAACTTAATAATGTCGAAATAAGTTCGCTACTGCCTGGATCTATGGTCAATAAATGGTTACAAACAGCGATAGCATCAACCCACCGTTTTTCTTTTTTATATAAAAAAGCTGCTTGTTTATATTTTTCTGAAGCGTCTCTGTCGTCCAAAAACCACAAAATATCACCCTCGAGTTGCAGCGCATACGCCTTATCATCGAGCGAATGAGCTAGGAGGCGATATACATTTAGGGCTTTTTCCCGCTCGCGGCGCATAATAAGAACAGACAACTTATACCAAGCAACACTGGCACTCGTTTGCTTTCTCTCCTCACTCACCTCTTTGCTCCTCAACTCCAAACCAAGCCTTTTTTGGTTGAACCAGACCTCTTTTCTACAACTTTTATACAATATGAAAATAAAAGCAATGTCAATGCACTTTTAAAGCGTATTATTTTTGTCATGCTGAACACGCTTAGGCATCTATTCGTATATCTATTTTTTTTTTGTGATATACTCTGTTCTCTTTACATTTAAAATCAGACATAAATACTGTACTGTAACCCATAAAAAAAACCATTAAAAATATACCATTATGAGCCACGCGACGCAAGATCCATGGAAAACAAAAGAACATTTGGCCTTTAATCCTGCTGATGCAAAACATCAAGAACATCAAAAAAAAACGGGAAAAAGCATGGCGCGAGAACGTCTTGATAAAATTCTCGATCCAAAAAGCTTTCAAGAAACAGACTTACTCGCACTATCCCCATTCTTAGATCAACCATTCTATACAGACGGTGTTATTACCGGCTTTGGCACGATAAATAATAAAAAAGTAGCGATATACGCCCAAGATTTCACACTCAAAGGCGGATCTTTAGGCAAACGCCATGCCGAAAAAATATGTAAAATAATGGACCTGGCTGCTAAAATTGGCTGTCCTATTATTGGCATTATAGATTCTGGCGGAGCGCGCATCGACGAAGGCATTCATGCTCTGGCTGGATACGGCCAAATATTCTCAAGAAACGTACGTTACTCCGGAGTTATCCCACAAATATCGCTTATTTTAGGCCCATGCGCCGGCGGTGCTGCCTACTCACCAGCACTGACAGACTTTGTATTTATGACAAAACAAATAAGCAATATGTTTATTACCGGGCCCCAAGTTATCAAGCAGGCTTTACATCAAGAAATTACGATGGAAGAACTAGGTGGCTGCTCAGTTCACGGTCCAAAATCAGGCGTAGCACATATTATTACGCAAACAGAGGACGAAGCATTCGAAAAGCTTAAGTCTTTGCTTTATCTTTTGCCCAGCAACTACCTGGATACTTCGCACAATAACAACACAGAACAAGCCCAAGAATTTTGTCGTCCTATATTAGATCCGGGATCCAAAGCTGACCTGACCAACATAGTTTCAAATAACATGAACAAAGCATATGACATGAAGCACATAATTTCACACATATGCGATGCACACACGTTTTTTGAAATTCAAGAAATATTCGCACCAAATATAATTACCGGACTAGCGAAACTCGATAATAAAACAGTGGGCATAGTCGCTAACCAGCCCATAATTAAAGCAGGAACAATAGACATAGACGCATCAGTAAAAGCGGCCCGATTTATACGTTTTTGCGATAGCTTTGATATCCCAATCATATCACTAGTCGATGTCCCTGGCTTTTTACCTGGCATTGACCAAGAGCATCACGGGATTATCAAGCACGGGGCAAAGCTTCTCTATGCCTATGCAAGCGCTACCGTGCCCAAAATTACTGTAATATTACGCAAAGCGTTCGGCGGAGCCTATATTGTCATGGGCAGCAAAGAACTTGGCGCTGATTTTAATTTCGCCTGGCCATCTGCTCAAATAGCAGTTCTGGGCGCATCGGCTGCCATTACTATTTTGCATGGCAAAAAAATAGCACTCGAACCTGAAGAGACCCGAGCCCAAACAAGATACACACTTGAAAAAGAGTATGACCAAGAATTTTTAAACCCATTTATAGCGGCACAATCTGGGTATATCGATGCGATTATTGAACCAAACATGACTCGTGAATCTTTAATTAAAGCACTTAATATCACCGATAATAAAATCGAGCATATACCAAAGAAAAAACACGGCAATATCCCCTTATAATTCTAAAACTGCAAACCGACACGCTTTATATTTACAATAATATTATAACTATAAAAATATAAGCATGCTTAAAACCTAAACTCTTGAATTATATCCCCATCTTAAATACCATTAAAAATGGGACATAATAATAGCCCCAAAAAATATAATTTAACAAAAATCAGGAGAGATAATGTCAGAAAACTTACAACCAGAAACAGATCTAACAACAAAAAAGCGTATATATATTAATAAAAAACGTTCACTTATTTTAACGACACTTATTATAACGCTTTCAGCGGCGTCATACCTGGCGATACACGTATTTTTCCCAGCCCAACAATTCGAAAAACTCTTAGTTACGCCCGAAATAGTTACCGGAAAAAAAATAACACTCAAAAAGCTTAAACCTGAATATTTTCTAGATTATCACAATATGCTTTCCAACACCGTGCGCAAGGGTCTTGAGTGGCCCAAGAATATCACACTCGATTGGACAATAAACGAACTAAAAGCCGAACTCAAAAAAGAAAAAACTGGGACTGTCGTCATGTACTGTATTTTTGATAACAAAGAAAACAAATTAATTGGTTTTATCGATATCAGAGACCCAGACCCCAACGATTTAGGCCAATTTGGAGTATGGGTTAACGAAAATTATTGGGGCAGCGGTCGCATGCAAGAGGCTACAAAACTAATTTCTCAAGTCTATTTTGCCCTAAAAAACGAAGACTCTTATATCGCACATGTCAGACTCTGGAATCAACGAAGCTATCATGCTCTTAAAAAGTTTGGGTTTCAAGATACCGGCTTCTTTTATGAAAACGGACAAAAAACACGCCATGTGCTCATTTTGCACAAAAAAGATGTAAAATAACGCCTGTTTTTTGCCGCTTTTTTTGCCAGTTCTTCTTTTTACCAGTATGCTTTGTGAATCGAAACTGTCTTCAAAGTTGTATGTGTAAATTATTTGAAGAAAGGTGCTCCTCATGAGCTTAAACGTAAAACGAATTTTATTTATTCTTATGCCTAACGATTTTCAAGATACTGAATTTCTTGAACCATATGAAATGCTACTCACCGAAGGACATCATGTCGACGTTGCAGGACTTACATCACGTAATATAGCGACCGGCAAATTTGGGTATCAACATACCCCCAACAAAATTCTTGCTGAAATGGGACCACAAGATTTTGATAAATACGATGCACTGGTTATCCCAGGAGGCCAAGGCTGCACAGAATACCTGTGGGACAACGAAGATGTTATCGATGTTGTCAATTATTTTCATGATAACGAAAAAATTGTTGCTGCCATTTGTCATGCATGCGTCGTATTGGCTCAAACAGGAATCTTACGAAATAAACGAGCAACCGTATACCCAAGCAATGAAGCGCTTGAAATATTCGAAGATAACGACGTAATATTTGTTGATGAAGAATGCGTTACTTTGCCTGATGAAAAAGTCATCACCAGCCAAGGGCCACAATATGCACGTATATTCGGCAAAGCCATTTTAGAACTATTACAACACTGAATCAGGCTCAGAAAAGACAGGGCTCAAAAGTCCAGGATAACAAAAAGTATAACTACAGAGGTTCCCAATGGCATCTAAGAAGCCAATGTTACTTTCAGACCTACGTCCAAAAATGCTCATCGTCGGTGTTTACACGCCGTATAATCCAATTAGAAGCATGGACCACTATTTTGAAGAGTTTTTAAACTTAATTAAAACCAGGGGACTCCAGTACGACGACAGCCTGTTTATGAAACTACGAGAAGTAGACAAAAATACATTTTTAACTAAAGGCAAATTACAAGAACTTGCAGATTATTGCCAAGAACACGACTTTGAAGAAATTTTATTTTCAGAGCCTCTGTCCCCACTACAAGAACGAAACCTTGAAGATACACTTGATTGCGCGATATTTGACCGAGAAAAATTAATTCTAGAAATTTTCAAAAATACGGCACAAACATCTGAAGGCAAAATTCAAATCGAAATGGCAGAAATGCAATTTCAACGCACACGCTTACTGGGAAAAGGTAAAGATTTTGCACAACAAGCTGGATATTTTGGAACCCGTGGCCCCGGCGAAACGATCACCGAAGAAATTAGACGTCATTTTGGAGAAAAATTAAAACAAGCACACAGAAAACTGGAACGACTCCAAAAATCTCGCGATACACAAAGACAACAACGGCTTAAATCAAAAATCCCACTTCTGTGTATTATTGGGTACACAAACTCAGGAAAATCAAGCTTGCTTAATCAGCTAACAAAAAGCTCGGTACTGGCTGAAGACAAACTTTTTGCAACACTTGATACAACAACACGAGAATTCTTTCTCGATAAAGAAAAAAGATTTCTCATGTCTGACACCGTAGGTTTTATCAGCAACTTACCACACACGCTTATTGAAGCATTTAAATCAACACTTGATGAGCTTCATTTTGCAACACTTTTAATACATGTTGTAGATGCGAGTAATCCTGCATGGCAAGATCAAATTCGCGTCGTACAAAAAACGCTTGAAGAGCTCCACGTAAAACAGCCCATGCTCTATGTTTTTAATAAAATGGACAAACTTGATCCAGAAAAACCAGAAATCATAGACGCGCTCAAAAAAGAGTTTACTACGTACGAACCATATGTTTGCATTAACACACGCTCAAAAGAAGGCGTAAAAGAATTGGTTAAATATCTCAAAGAATATAAAATTTAAAATCGATACGCATTAATTAAGAAAGAAAAGCTTTATGGCGATAAGAATAGCAATAAATGGGTTCGGGCGCATCGGCCGAACTTTTTTGCGAGCACTTATGCAAGATAAACAAGCTGCTTCACAAATTACTATTGTTGCAATCAACGAAGGACCACACGCAAGCTCGCAGCTCGATCTTTTATTTAAATACGACTCAGTCATGGGTCAATTTGCCGGAACGGTCGAACATAAAAATAATAGGCTCGCCATAAATAATCATGAGATATTACTTCTAGCTGAGCAAGATGCCCAAAACTTACCATGGAAAAAACTCGAAATAGATTGGGTACTCGAAGCATCTGGTTGCTTTACGTCTCATGAAAAAGCATCAAAACACATTCAAGCCGGCTGCAAAAAAGTATTAATAACTGCGCCGTCAAAAGATGCTGACGTTACTATTATTCCCGGCGTAAACGACGATGCTTACGACAAAACAAAACATGCCATAATTTCTATGGGGAGCTGCACAACAAACTGTTTTGCCCCACTTGTAAAAATAATTAAAGAAAATTTCACACTTTTATCTGGTTCCATGACAACGATACATGCCTACACAAGCGATCAACGCTTACTTGATAACGCGCACAAAGATCCACGCCGTGCTCGCTGCGCAGCCACAAATATGATTCCCACAAAAACAGGCGCTGGCGATGTTATCACGCAAATTTTCCCCGAACTAAAAGGCAAACTAAACGCGACAGCCATACGTGTGCCTGTTCCAATTGTTTCTTTAACCGATTTTTCTTTTGTCACAAAAGAAAACATCACAAGAGACGACATAAATAGAGCTTTTGAAAAAGCCGCAAATGGGTCGCTCAAGAATATTCTCACCTGTAGCGCATTACCATTAGTTTCGTCTGATTTTACTGGCAATAGTTATTCGTCTATTGTCGACACACTACTCACACAGGCAAACGAACATATGGGAAAAGTTTTTGCCTGGTATGATAACGAATTTGGATATTCTGTAAGACTAAAAGAGTTTTTGCTTCACAATCAAACAAAGTTGCTTTAAACTTATCTCAACTTGATCAGAAAATTTGGCGGGCCCATAGCTCAGTTGGTTAGAGCGGTCGGCTCATAACCGAAAGGTCCCAGGTTCAAGTCCTGGTGGGCCCACCATACTCAAGAAGAAGACATGTCAAAGAAAAATATGTTCAGGATCCAGCAACTTCTACTTAAAAATAATAAGGAGAATTATGGAAACTAAAGCTCCTTGGGAAAATCTTAAAGCTTTGGTCTCTTCAGACAAGGGCTTATTCGAAAAAAAAGAATCAATAAAAAACACTACCTATGTCATAACACGTAATCAATCACTTATAACGCAATTACACGCATTAATAGAAGAGAAAAAACAATTTTGCGAAAAACAGCGAAAAAACGTTTCTCAACAAGAAAAATTTGCGCAAGAAATTAAAGAACGAGAAAATATAAGCCGAAAACATCTGGATAAAGCCTCAAATCAAAAAGAATATGTAGCAACTGAAAAAGAACTTGCGTCTATCAGCAAAGAATTAACCGAACAAGAAGATGCTCTTATCTCAAGCTGGGGACACCTAGAACAAGCTGAAAAAAAATACGCCCAAGAACAAGAACAAAATACACTAAAAATTGAAGAACTAAATAAAGAGATCGAAACAAAAACAGAAATAATAAAAACAGAAGAAATAGCATTAGGCCTTCTTGAAGAGCAACGCTTAACAGCTATAAAACATATTCCTGCTGACTGGCTGATACGTTACGAACGCATGAAAAACAGTGTGCCAGATCCAATTGTACCAATGATAAATAATAGCTGCAGCGCCTGTTTTTATTCCGTACTGCAACAAGATTTATACCGACTTAAAAAATCCGAATTACTGCACTGTCGCAGTTGCTATCGTTTCTTATATTACGACGCCGAAGAAGAAAAAGAATCAACCAAGGCGACATTTTAAAACAAATATGACCACAAAACTTGATAAAAAAACAACGCATCAAACATGGCTCGTATACACCGATGGCGCCTGTAGGGGAAATCCTGGCCCTTCAGGGGCTGGAATTTATGCAATAACAATCGATGGCTCGATACTTTTACAAGAATCTTTTTATCTTGGACAAAAGACAAATAATCAGGCAGAATATCTTGCACTTGCTTTTGCGGCATTTTTGATAAAAAATTTACTTAACGAACAAGATCAGCAACCTATCGTTTTTTTTGTTCTCGATTCTGAGCTTATTGTACGACAAATGACCGGAAAATATAAAGTAAAAGATCACGTACTTGCTCAAATTAAGCAGAGCATCGATTTCTTACTACAAGATATTTCGCCCCAATTCAAACATGTACTCAGACATAAAAACGTTGCAGCTGATGCTCTTGCCAACCAAGCTATAGATAAAAAAGTCAAAATCCCTCAAAAGCTTTTGAAATTTGCGACAGATCACCGTCTTCCCCTTTAACCAAAAAAGATATTTCGTGAATATATTATTTATAATGCGCACTTTAATATGTTTTGTATTTTTATTTACGAGCAGTAGTTTTGCAAAAAAAACAAGACACAAACATAATCTCAAACAAAAAACAGCTCCCCAAGAAATAATACTCAGAGATCTGCCATGCCCCCTAACTATAATTAAAGAACAAAAAAACAAACAAACACCTAAACATAAAAAACACACGTCTAAAAAAACAGCACCCGATACACATAAGCTCGCTCAAAACAGCTCCTGTGAACCAATCCAAGAAAAATTACAAAAAAACACACCCGAAAAACCGACTATTACTACACTCCCTCAATCTTGCCCGAATATTCGCGTACTCATAGACGAACAAGATGCTCTGCCCAAAAGTATTTTCACATTATCATCAAAACACGGACTGCTAATCGAACAAGAAGATATTCCCAAACAAAAATATCCAGAAAAAAAACTCACGCTATCTATCGAAAAAAACAAACTCTATCTTCTTGATAATAATGCAAAAAAAAATAAATATTCCCACGTAACAAACGATTCGTTAACTATCTATCCCAAACAAGGGCGTATTTTTTTCAACAATCAAGCGTACGAAGGCGCCCTGACGCTACACATAGATAGACAAAGCCAAAAAATTTTAATAATTAATAAACTTAATATCGATGATTATATCTATGCTGTTTTAGGCTGCGAAAGTCTCCCTTTTTGGCCACTGGAAATGCACAAAGTACAAGCTATCATCTCACGCACCTATGCAATATATCAAATGCGACAAAGCAGGAATCTAAACAAAAAACAGCCATACGATATTAAAACATCAAATATCCACCAAGTTTATAATGGCTCACATCAATTAACACATTTACGCGAAGCTGTTTCAGATACACACAATCTTATTCTTATGTATCGCAACACAGTTGCGCTCACGATGTTTGACGTTTGTTGTGGCGGAGTCATTACCGATAACATAAAAACAAAAGACAGCTGTAACCCTTATTTGTACAGAAAGAACCGCTGCCTATATTGTGCAAATAAAAAAGATGCTCACTGGGAAAGAAATTTTACTGAAAAAACACTCTTCTCACAAATAGAAAGAAATCCAAACTTAAAAAAAACCATCAAAAAAATTGGCATAATAAAAGATATTGAAATAAAAAACAAAGACAAAGCAGGCATCGTACAATCACTAAAACTTATTGGCTCTCGAGCAAATGCCGTCATCACCACGAACCAATTTAATTCATGCTTAACAAAAAAATTAAAAAGCAAAGTATTTACAATGAAAAAAAAGAAAAATGATATTATATTAAGCGGTTTTGGCTATGGGCACTGCTTAGGACTATGCCAACTAGGCGCGCAAGAAATGGTCAAACAGGGATGTGACTTCAAAGAAGTACTCGCTTTTTATTACCCAGGAACAAAGTTTGCTCGGTTAACACCAAAAAGCGCACAGGCTTAATTCTAAATTTTATTAATAAATTTAGCGAGCAGGAGAAAAGAGTATGCCAACATACAAAACACATCTCGTTGGTGGAGTTGCATCTTTTTTTGTTATGCTTAAAATTACCCAATATATTTGGGATAAGCCAACCCCTGCGCAAATACCTATCTGTTTAGCTATTTGCTTACTCGGCTCTGTTTTTCCCGATATCGATGCCCTTAAAAGCAAAATCCAACGCATCTTTTATATCCTGGTCGCAGCACTTTTACTTGGCGCCCTATTTTTCGAGAACTGGACCCTATTTTTTCTTATCTCAGCACTCGCTCTCCTGGTAACCCAATTGAAACACAGAACACTAACTCACAACATAAGTTTTTTAGTGAGTATGCCAGGATTTATCTTACTTTATATTTCATTTGGTAACCAAGCGCTTTTTTACCCTGCACTTATCATATATTTATACTTTATTGCCGGCGCTATTAGCCATGTCCTACTCGACACGTTTGTCACAAAAATAAACAAAAGCTTCGGAAAATAATTTACACCTGAATTATAATCACATTTTCCCGCTAAAGCCCCCCATTTTGTTGCCTAAGAAACAAAATTCTATTAGATTATAGCTATGTTAATATTTATGAAAATCCTTAATAACGGAGTGTTTACTATGAAAAAAACAATACTATTTACGCTTACTCTTCTCTCAAGCCCCTACATCTTTGGCTCTTATATTGAAATAAACAAAAAAGAAATCGCCCAAGACGCAACGAAAGCCATAGACAAAGCAGAAGAAGCTGTTAAAAAATGCGAAGAAAAAGTTAAAGAAAAAGCAACCGAAACAGTAGAAAAAAGCAAAAACAAACTTTCAGCTTTTGGAAAAAAAATCTCAGAAAAATGCTCAAAAATCAAAGATAAAGCAAAAGAAACAGTAAAAACAGCGTAAGCTCAAACCTTTCAAATAGAAAGTGCCCACTCGATGCCTAAAAAAGCGTCTAGTAGGCACTTATTCACTTACGCCCCCCCCATTTGACGCATCAAAAACAATATTCTAAACTTCTAACAGGTCAAACAAAACCGGTTCTATCCCGAAACAAAAATAGCTCTCAAGTAAATTATCGTCGATCAAAAATTTTCTTATCTTAACCACTAACGGTCTTATACTCAGTCTTTCTATAGTAAGAAATAGGAGGAGCTATGTTCTACTGTGTTGGGCTTACACACAGGGGAAATGCGAGGTTATTCTAAGAGAATTCGAGCGTAGTAATGAAGCATTATATATTAGAACTGGATCCCAAATCCCGTTTTGAGGTAACAAAGTAAAACCTAAATCCCAAATAAATTCTGCGCGTTTGCCGTCGTATGATGCGCTAAGTCTTGAATAGTTACGCCCAATACTTGTGCAATAGTTTGAGCAAATATTGGTATATATGCAGGACTGTTTTGCGTGCCCCTGAATTTTTGTGGTGGCAAAAACGGCGCATCAGTTTCTAAAAGTATCCGGTCAAGTGAGATAATCTTAAGCAAATCTCTTAATTCCTGATTTTTTGGATACGTTATATAACCACCCAGGCCAATATAAAACCCCCAGTCCAAAACTTGCTCAGCAAAATCTTGTTTTTGGGAAAAACAATGTATCACAACATGATCTTTAAGATCTTGCTTATATTTTTCTAATATCGACAAAACTTCTTGCGCTGCATCACGCACATGAACAACTAGTGCGCAATTATTTTTAAGCGCAACTTCTATGTGCACTTTAAAACTATCTTCTTGGCGTTTTTTATTAAAGGGCTTGTGATAAAAATCTAAACCGGTCTCGCCAATAGCTACAATTTTTTTTTCTTTTTTGTTCTGTAATAATAATTCTAATTTTTGTAAATCATGTCGCCAATTATCTTGAGCGTCACACGGATGCACCCCTATTGTTGCAAAAACATGCTCAAAGCGCTGCGCTATTGCAATACTATTTAAACTTTCTTGAAACGTTGTGCCAATCGTAATTATATCGATTACGTCAGCCATACGCGCCTGTTCTATAATTTTTTCGATTTCAATAAATTGCCCAACTTCAAGCGGGGCATCAAAATTTTTTTGCACCATCATGTTCAAATGACAATGTGAGTCAACAAACATTCTCCAACTCCCTGTTAAAACCCAAACAATTTAAAAAAAAGCCCACAGAAAACAAAGTTTCTTACAGAAAAGAAACTATCACTAATCTTTGTTGTACGCATATTTTTTTTATTACACAATAATAATAATACAAAAAAATTAAAAAAAGCGTTATCACAAAGCACTTTTTCTTGACAAACATCCAAACACAATCTAAATTTCACACTGAAACGTAAGTTATGATAAGTCACACCTTTTTTATCGGGAGATCCTTATGAACAAGAGCGAATTGATAGGCGCACTGAGCGAAGAAACTAATTTCAGCAAAAAAGATGTCGCAAAAGTACTTGCAGCTTTCACACGCATCATTGAAAGAACACTCAAAAAAGGCGGCAAAGTATCTTTAACAGGTTTTGGTACCTACTGGACATCAAAACGTCCAGCACGCGTTGGCATCAACCCAGCAACAAAAGAAAAAATCAACTTGCCAGCAACCAAAGTTCCACGTTTCAAACCAGGTAAACACCTTAAAGAACAAATTCGTTCAGGTCTATAAGACCCCATAATTACAGGATAAAAACAACGGTGATGACACAGCGTATATGGAAAAGTGTTGGGCCGATAGTCTTATCGGCCCTATCTCTTTTTATCTCTTCTATCATCTTGCAACCGATAGCTTTTTTTCTTGACCCCTCTTTTAGTTTAATGGCTAACCGAGGTGTCGGAAAAATTGCATTAACAGTTCTTGTTATCTTGCACATTATTTTATTAATCTCGTTTCAGCCAACAAAATTTTTACACTCTTGGCTCGAAACAAATCTCACTTTTTTTAAAAGTAAAAATTGGCTACTAGATTTTTCGCATTTTTTTGCACTAGGCTCACTCTTACATATTCTTGCACTTATATTATTTGTAACTTTAGGTGCAACAGTTTTAGATACAACTCTTATCCCAACTTTAAACAGCTCAATCGCTTTTAAAGTTCTTCTGGGCTTTATCGCAACTTTCTTCTTGGCCTACACAGAAGAATTAATCTTTAGAGGCACGCTTTACCCGTTTTTCGCACAAAATATGCTCCCACTAACAAGCGTTGTACTAACGTCATTTATATTCGTCGTAGCTCATGCTATATCGGGCACACTGACAACCAAATTATTTATTGGCCTATTCTTACTGGGAATGTTCTTGAATCTTATTTTTGTGATTTCTGGGAAATTATACTTGGGAATGGGTTTTCACGCCGGACTTGTATTTATTAAAGTTTTTTTACGCCGTATCCCGTTAATTACCCAAAAAGTTTTTGATTGCGAACCGTGGTGGTTCGCTCAAGATCTAAGACAATCGTCTCTCATACATATTTTTTTTATCATCATAATTATCGTATTATGTCTACGATATCGCCCCAAATTAATAATAAAAACGTCTGATCGCGATGTGATTAAGCCACCCGAAACTAGCGAGCGTAATCCATAAATTTGAAAGCCCACAGCTAACAAGCGGCAACGGAATACCAACGACGGGCAAAATACCGACGACCATGCCAACATTCACGCACACAGAAAGAAAAACATGCGCCATAAGCCCTATTGCCACTACCTGATTAAAAAATAAACCAACGTTTAAAACGATATAACACAATCGTACAAATAAAAGCCCATACAAAAACAAAGTAAGAACCGCACCCCAAAAGCCCCACTCTTCACAGATTACTGAAAAAATAAAGTCAGTATGATCTTCAGGTAAAAAACTCAATTTACTTTGTGTCCCATTTAAAACGCCCTTACCCAAAAGACCTCCAGAACCTATTGCGATTTTTGACTGCTCAATTTGATACCGTTCTTTACGAACATCGCCATACCCAAACAAAACTTTTATACGTTGCTGCTGATACGGTTTTAAAAAAGTCCACATCACCGGTATTCCAATAACCAACAATATGCCCAAAAGAATAAAATACGTGCGATTAACACCGACAAACCATAACATTATACCACCCGACATCAAGACAAGTAGTGCAGTCCCAAGATCAGGCTGTTTTAAAATTAAAACAAAACTCGTTAATAATACAAGCACAGGAAAAAAGAGCTTTTCAAGTGAAATTTCCGTAACTTTCTCATACCCCTCGCCCGCAAAATGAATAGCCATAAACATAGGCAATAAGAGCTTTGCTATCTCTGATGGCTGAAACCGAAAAAAATAGAGAGAGATCCATCGCTGTCCTCCCATGCCAACCCAACCACATAAAAACGTATACGCCAGCAGAACCAAAAGCGCCAGATACAAGCAATACACCACTTTTGTTAAGCGCCGCATATCTTTAATACAAAAGATAAAATACAAAACAAGCCCAGCCCCTGCACCAAATAACTGTTTTTTGAATAAAACAGAAAAAGGTTCTTCTGGCCGATATGTTGAACTAAAAACAAATAAAAGCCCTATACTCAAAATAGCGAGCATAAGTCCAAAACTAATCCAATCGAAATAACGTAAAAAACGCTTATCTATCATATTTAGCCTATATTTTGCCAATATTATTTATTATATTTTACGGTACACTAATTGCACGATCTAAAAGACCGAAAAAACTATGTAACTAGAATAGCATGACGTTACCTAAATAAAAAGAACCTGAGATATATGTATATATGATTCCACTAAAAATCGAACTCAAAAATTTTTTATGTTATGGCGACAAAGCACAAATTATTGATTTTAAAAATCATGAATTAATCTGCCTTTCAGGCAAAAACGGGCATGGCAAATCAGCCTTACTTGATGCTATAACGTGGGCTGTATGGGGACAAGCTCGTAAAACTTCAGGAGCCCCAAAAGCTGACGAGGGCTTATTACGGTTAGGCCAAACACGCATGATGGTAAGCTTTGAATTTATGCTTTCAGATAAAATCTATCGCGTACGACGAGAATTTGCCAAAACATATGGCAAACCATATGCAGCACTGGACGTTGAAAGTTTTAATGCACAAGAAAACAAATTTATCTGTCTCTCAGATAAAACAATCAAAAAGACACAAGAACAGATCGAGCAACTTATTGGCCTTGATTACGATACATTTATTAATACTTCTTTTTTAAAACAAGGCCAATCAAACGAATTTTCTAAAAAAACGCCCAAAGAGCGCAAGCAAATTTTGGCCAATATTTTAAATTTATCGCGCTTTGACAAGCTCCAACAACGAGCGCTCGAAGAAACAAGAAAAAGCTCTGAAGAAAAACGCATGCTCTGCCAACTACAAGAACAAGATCAAAAAGAACTTGAAAAAGAACCAGAAACTCTCTCGCTATTAGACCAAGAAAAACTGCACTTACTCACGCTTACACAAGCAATCGAAACAGAGCAACAAAAACTACTCAAATCAGAACAAGACCTCAAAAAACTCGAAGAAACAGAACGCCAGCATATATTTTTAAATAAAGAACTACACACGCTCACACAAAAAATAGCGCAAGAAAACCAAAATCTAGTCCAACTCAAAAACGCCTGGCAAGCAACACATGCCCAAGCCCTTAAACTTCCTGACAATAATATACTTGAAAAAAAGCGCCAAGAACTCGTACTACAAGAAAAACAATATCTAGAGCTCCAACAAAAAACAATCACACTCCAAGAAGCAATATTAAAACAACAAGACATGCACCAAAAACGCCTACACACAATCCAAACAAGCCATGAACAGCAGCGTAATTTTATTACGCTCGAGCTCAATAAAAGCGAATTCACACAAAAACAACTCGAACAAATACTCACGCAAAAAAAACAAGATTTGCTAATACAAGAACAAGAATTAAAGCGCACCAACCAAGAATTTGCACTCTTACTCCAAAAATTAACTCAAAAGCAAATATTCGAAAAAGAATTTGAAGCACTCAAAAAACAGTTTGAAAAACGTCGCACGTTTTATCAAACGCTTGTCCAAAACGGCAATATATGCAAAACACGGCTCAAAGAATTGGACATCAAAAAAAATATCGCCTGCGACAATTCAAACCCAGCCTGCCCCTTATGCCAGCAAGTTTTAACAGCAACTAGAAAAAACTTTTTACACAAACAATTTGACCAAGAAGAACGCTTCTTACAAAACAAACTCAATCGTGTTACAAATTTAATAACAAAATTAAAAGAGATCCTGGTAACACAGCACAAAGAAGTTGAATCCAAACAAAACAATTATGACGCATTCTCTCTCGCAATTATAAAAAAAGAAGCGCTCGAAAAAACAAAAATCACAATCGCACAAAACATAGAACTTCTTGCAAAACTAAACACACAAACAGAACTCGACCTCCAAAAAACTCACACGCAAATAACTAAAATCAAACAAGAACTAACAACTCATACAAAAACTCTCGAGCAAGAAAAACAAAAAGACCCAGATATAACAGCTATAGCAGCAATAATAAAGACGCTCACAAAAGAAAAAGAAGACCTCGACACAGATCGCCAAAAATATAAAACGCTACAAACAAACATGCGAGCTCTAGATGAAGAATTTGCGCAATTAAACACAATAAAAAAAGAGCTCACAAAGCAGCACGAAAGAAAAGCAGAAATATCGCAACGGTGCAAACAGCTCAAACAAGCACATATAGCGCGCACGCAATACAACCAAGCCCAAAAGCAGCTCGCATTCAAGCCAGAAGATCTGACCCGAATAAACATGCACGTTCAAAAAATAAAAACCGAAATAAATAAAACGCTTGAAGAAAAAGAGCGAATCTTGCCAACTATTGGCAGGCTAGAAAATACGCTACAAAGATTTGGCGTACTAAAAAACAATCAAAAAACACGAACCATAAAGTTATTTTCGCTGGAAGATGCGATCGAAGAGTATCAAATTCTGGCCCAGACTTTTAGCAAAAACGGGATACAAGCGTTATTAATCGAAGAAGTAATTCCAGAAATAGAAGAAGAAGCAAACTCAATAATTTCAAAACTTACTAATAACCAGTCGCAAATCTTTATTGAATCGCTCAAAGATCTCAAAAGCGGTGGTGTCAAAGAAACCCTCGACATTAACATCGCCGATTCAATTGGAATCAGACCATATGAATTATATTCTGGCGGCGAAGCGTTTAGAATAGATTTCGCCCTGCGCATCGCTATATCTAAGCTTCTTGCCCGTCGGGCAGGCACAGCGCTACAAACGCTTATTATCGACGAAGGCTTTGGGTCACAGGACGAAGAGGGCTTGGGCCTTCTTATGAATGCGATTCACGCAATCAAGAGCAATTTTGCTAAAATTATTATCGTTTCACACTTAAACGAGTTTAAAGACAACTTTCCGGCTCACTTTATCGTCGAAAAAGATTCGACCGGCTCAAGAGTGCGCATCGAAGAACGCGGATAAAAAGCGTAGATCAAACGGGCAAAAAAGAAAGAAGCGACCGAATACTAACACCCAGTCGCTTCTCTCTTTAATTTATTCTAGATTTAAAAAATCTAAGAACAAGTACTTATGAAATAAGTGCAATAGCAACAAGAACAATGGCTAAAAACAAAAATATCAAAACTAACTTAAGTGTATCGTTCATATTATTCCCTTTTTCTTTAATCAAAATATTTAACAAACACGCTCTATTATTTTAGACAGAAAATCTAAGATAACAAACAGTTACTTTTTCTTTATCTTAGATTTTTTTGTCTTAATTCTTTTTAGCTTCGTGCTTTTATTTTTTGTACTTATTTCTTTTTTCTTAAACGGCGACTCAGTTAACGCCTCAATAAGAACTTTGTCTACCGTGTCGACATATACTATTTCAAGAGTACTTAAGAGTTCGCTCTTAAACTCTGAAATATCTTTCTCGTTTTCCTGCGGGACAATAACTTTGGTTATGCCAAAGCGCGTAGCAGCAAGAAGTTTTTCTTTCAGTCCGCCAACAGGAAGCACACGGCCACGCAATGTAACTTCACCGGTCATGGCAACAGAACTTTTAACTGGTATTTTAGTTAATGCAGAGACCAGGGCAACAGTCATAGTAATACCAGCAGATGGGCCGTCTTTTGGAATAGAACCTTCTGGCAAGTGCACGTGTACGTCGACCTCAGAGTAAAAATTATTTTTTAAGCCAAAATCAACCGCACGTGAGCGAATATAACTCATAGCTGCTTGCGCAGATTCTTGCATTACTTCACCCAATTGACCGGTAAGCGTTAATGCGCCTTTGCCCTTGAGGATCGTCGTTTCGATCTCAAGAACATCGCCACCAACTTCAGTCCAAGCAAGACCTGTCGTTAAGCCTATGGCTTCTTCTTTTTTGAGCTTATTAATTTTAAACGGCGGCACTCTTAGCCAATCAGCAATATGCTGCTTAGTAACCAAGACCGTCGTAACAGATTTATCTTTAAGCAATATTTGAATCGTTTTACGCACAAGTTTAGCGAGTATGCGTTCTAGTTGCCGCACGCCTGCTTCTTTTGTGTACTCTTCAATAACCAACATCAAAATCTCATCAGTAATACCAATCTGTGACTCTTTGATCGCATACTCTGAATATAACTTGGGCAACAGAAAGCGTTTAGCTATATCAAGTTTTTCAGTATCTGTGTAACCAGATAGGTGTATTACGTCCATGCGATCTAATAATGGATACGCAATATTATCAATAACGTTCGCAGTTGTTATAAACATCGTTTGCGATAAATCGTACCCAACTTCTAAAAAATAATCTGAAAAATCTTTATTTTGTTCTGGATCAAGCACTTCAAGTAACGCTGAAGCCGGATCGCCTCTAAAATCCATCGCCATCTTGTCTATCTCGTCAAGAACGATAACGGGATTAGTAACTTGAGCCTTCTTCATAGCTTGAATTATTTTACCCGGCATAGCGCCGATATATGTTCGACGATGTCCACGAATTTCAGCTTCATCACGCATGCCGCCAAGAGATATTCGCACCATCTTACGGCCCAATGCATCTGCAACAGATTTAGCAAGAGAAGTCTTACCAACACCTGGAGGCCCAACAAGACAAATTATAGGTGTTTTTTTAAGAGCCGTGCCAGCAAATTTACGTGCAGCTAAAAACTCAATAATTCGCTCTTTTGGTTTTCTCATACTTGCATGAGAAGAATCTAAAAGATGCTCTGCTTGAGTAATAGTAACCGTATCTTTAGTTTGCTCATGCCATGGCAGTGTAATGAGCCAATCAACATAATTCCTACAAACTGATGCTTCCGGCGAACTTGGTTGCATTTGTTCAAGACGTTTTAATTCTGCCTCAACTTTTTCCATTGCTTCAACAGGCAATTTATTTTTTTTGGCAAGCTTACGAAGTTTAATAATCTCTTGCTGATAATCTTCTCTGCCCAATTCTTGCTGAATCGCGCGCATTTGCTCATTCAAGTAATAATCGCGCTGATGCTTTTCAACTTGGCTTTGCACGCGCTTACGAATATTCTTCTCAGCTTTTAAGATTTCTATTTCGTTTTTCAAGAGCGTTAAAAGATGTATCGCTCGCTCTTTAACATCAATTAATTCCAATATACGTTGGCGTGCGCTAAAATCTAAATGCAACTGAACAGCAATTGTATCAGCTAAAAAATCTAAATCTTCCTGGCCCTTAAACAAATTTAAAACATCAGGAGTTATTTTTTCATTTAAATTTACAAACTCTTTAAAAAGAGCATATAAATTGCGCCACAAAGCAGTCATTTCTGAATCATTATACTCTGTCTTAGTAGGATTTAAATCGCACGCCATTGCGCCAATAAACATCGTATCTTGAACAATTTCAACGATTTTAGCACGAGCAACACCTTCGATTAAAATCTTAAGCGTTCCATTAGCCATACGTGCAACTTGAAGAATTATTGCTCGTGTGCCATACATATGGATATCATTTATGCCGGGATTTTCTACATCGATTGATTTTTGCGCAGTAACAAAAATATTTTTATCACCCTTCATGGCAAAGTCAATCGCCTGCACTGAAAATTCACGCCCCACAACAACCGGTATAATACTCTTTGGAAGCGCTACCAAATTTCTTAATGGCAACACAGGCAAAAATTGTTTTGGCCCTTCGTAATAAACCTGCTTATCAATAGAGTCATCAGGGATTAGGATCTTTTTTTTATTCTCGGCATCACTCATTGTTTATTCTTCTATTTTTCAATATATCAAAACATAATGTTACAAATTGAAAACCACACACTTGATGCTTTATCATATAAATATTGAGACAAAAAGGCAATTTTTCACGAAAAATAACTTAATACTTTCATTTTCATAAAACAAACGCCATAAAACACGATCCACCCAGATATCTCCCCATAAAAAACTATAATTACTATATCTGTTTTTGCAATTGACATTTTGGCATATAACCGTAGACTTAAAAGACGCTTATTCAACATAGTTTACGCACAAATCTTCACAGCTGTTGATAAAATCAATCTGTAAACGATACACAAAAATGGAAACTTGTTCTCTAGGAAAAATAGCATAATACGACGGCAAAAATTGTGACTCAAATTTGAAATGTTTTACAAACATAAAATTTTATTAGAACTTTTACTTAAATTTTTCTTAATTTAACACAATAAGAGGGCACTCATCGTGTAATTACATAAAAGATTACATATATAAAAACTTAAATTTCTGCAGGAACTTGCCGTTATAAATATACAAAACCAGCAATTTTGGAGTTGTTATGGTACAAAGTTTTTTTCACAAGCTCAGCAGTTTATGGAACATAAAAGAAGAATTCAGAACTAAAGTCTTTTTACAAGCACTCGCATTTCTCTTCATAATGGCATGTTTAGTTATCTGGAGACCACTCAAATACTCAGTCTTTTCAAAATTAGTCGGATCCTCTTTCGTTCCTGTCGCAAAACTTTATTCACTCTTATTTATTATCCCCTTAATCCTCTTGTATTCAAAACTCGTCGATTGGCTTCGTCGACACCAAGTGTTATACTGCTTCACGCTCTTTCACGCTGTTGGCGGCATTATTTTTTATATTCTTTTTTCACACCCAACGTATGGTTTTGCCAACACTCAAGTAGATCCTAACCGTCTTATAGGATGGGCATACTTCTTTTTCATGGAAAGCTTTAATGCTTTTCTTTCTGCAACTTTTTGGTCTTTTGCTGATTCAATCAACAATGCCAAAGATGCTAAAAACTATTACGGTTTTATTGTATCGGGCTCTAAAATTGGCGGCATTATATCAGCAGGGCTCTTGTATATCGTTCTTTCTTTTATACCAATATCCAGCGAAGCCGCATTAATTCCTAATTTCTTTCTCGTCGGCAGCTTATTACTATTTGCCGCAACGTTCGCTATTTACCTTCTTATTAAAAGAGTCCCTGAAAACATCATGCACGGCTATGAACAGGTATATCAATTGGAAAAAGCAAGTAAAAATAACGGTCAAAAATTCTCTTTCTTAGCAATGGCAAAAAAACCGTTCGATGGTCTTTTTATCATGCTTAAAAACCCATACGTACTTGGCATATTCTCACTCGTATTTTGCTATGAAATTATTACCGTAATACTCGATTATTACTTGCAACTTCAAGTAGATAAAACTTCTCAATCAATCGGCAATATGACGTCAACTTACGCCCTATACTACTTACTAATGAACTCCTTTGGACTCATTGTAACAATATTAGGAACGACGCCTATTTTACGATTAATGGGCATTCGCTTATCACTTTTCTTATTTCCCGCATTTTGCCTTGCAACGCTTATCATTGTCATGCTCTTCCCCTCAACCTGGATCTTATTTGCCGCAGGCATTGGCGTGCGAGCTATAAACTATGCATTTAACCATCCAACACGCGAAATGTTGTATATTCCAACCACAAAAGATATCAAATTTAAAGCAAAAGCATGGACCGATGCATTTGGTTCACGCGTAGCAAAAAGCTCCGGGTCTTTTATAAATCTTTATATGGGAACGCTTATTTCAAGCATGGGAATATGTATCGGGTTAACATCATTATGGATCATTGTTACCTACTTTGTCGGCAAACACCTCCAACACGCGCTCGATAATAATCTCGTTATAGGCCAAAAAACCAAAGATTCTTCACCTCTAGCGGCTCAAACAGATACGACAACACAATAAAAAACTAAATTTAAAAAAACATAAACAAAACAGAAAAAACACATTATATTATGCCTTTATTAAAAACATTTTTTTAAATACAAAAAAGGACACTTAGTAATGTTTAAGCGTGTAAAAAAGGGCATTGGAAATTATTTACAATTAGATTCAAAAGAGCTTATAAAACTTACAGCCCTTTCTTTTGGATACTTTTTCATCATAGCTTCTTACTCAATTCTTCGATCTTTAAAAACCCCAATTTTCATGGGATTTGTTGGCAAAGAATGGCAACCAGCCTCACGTTTTATAACACTTTTCACACTTATCCCATGCATGCTTTTATACGCAAAACTCGTCGACTGGTTCAAAAGATATCAACTTGTGTATCTAGTGCTGGGCGCATTTGTTGTTACCAGCCTTATTTTTACCGCTTTTTTTGCACACCCTGTTTATGGCATACAAAACACACAAACATCCCCCTATCGCATTTTAGGATGGGCATTTGAAATCTTTATGGACCTCTATTCAGCCCTTGTGATTAGTACTTTTTGGGGTTTTATAAATTCAGTATGCACAACAGAATACGCAAGCGCGCATTATGGCATCATGGTAGCTCTTTCTCGCGTTGGAGGAATATGCTCAACACTCGGAGCTCTTGTAATCACTAATTACATGGGCCTTGAACAACATGTCTCTATTCCAATACTTGCCTTATTAGCATCGTTATGCTTAGGCGGAACTTTAATTTGTATATATATTATTATAAAAAGAGTTCCCGAAAGCTATTTACGTGGATACGAGGCGACATACGAAGCTGAAAAACAACAAGAACGTGCCGGAAAAAAAACAGGCATGCTTGAGGGGCTAAAACTTATGTTTGCACAACCTTATGTGCTCGGCATATTTGGTCTCGTTTTTTGCATGGAAACTATTTCTATAATGTTCGACTACCAATTCAACGTTTTACTATCTCTTGAAATGAACAATAAAATTGGCAGCATGAGCACCTTTATGCTCGCCTATACAGCAATGTTTCAAGCTGTTGGCCTATTATTCGCCCTCTTTGGAACAACAACATTAATTAAAAAGATCGGAATTCGAAGCTGCCTTATTATAATGCCCATTGCCGTTATCATTCTCTCGTGGCTCCTCATGACAATGCCTGGACTAATAACCATAACCGTTGTAATGGTTATTTTACGAGCGCTTAACTACAGTTTCAACTGGCCACTACGAGACATTTTATATATCCCAACCATTAGAGACATTCAATTTAAATCAAGAGCCTGGATTGAATCTTTTGGCAAACCCTTCTCCAAAACAACCGGTTCAACAATAAATTGGCTAGCCATAGCGCAACAAAACGCCTCAGTTTTTATTCGAGTAAATTGTTATTTCATCTTTGGATTAGCATCGATTTATGCCATCATCTCCTATTTTATGGGCAGGAAATATGTTACAACTATTAACAAAAACGAAGTAATTGGAAATTTTAAAGACTAGGTTCCTTGCTATTATGCACATATTTGTTAGAATACTTTTTTCATATTGCTCTCTTAGTTGGTCTATTAGAGTGGTGCTATTTTAAAAGCTTGTTTCTTGTACCCGGGTGGTTAACTTTACGGAATATAAACCCTAAAGAACCCAAGAAACAATAGTTATAACCCAAAAGGACGATACAGTTATGCCAAAGAAACTCGATCTTAAAGAAATGTTGCACGCAGGTATTCACTTCGGACACAAAACCTCTCGTTGGTCGCCCAAAATGCGTCCTTATATCTGGGGTGCAAAAAATAAAGTTCACCTAATAGACGTATCAAAAACTGCATTCTTACTTGAACAAACCGGTAAATTTCTAAAAGACCGCGCAGCTCAAGGCAAAAGCTTCTTATGGATAGGAACTAAAAAACCTGCCACAGACATGGTTAAAAAAGCAGCAATCTCACTTAATATGCCATACGTAATTCATCGTTGGATCGGTGGAACATTGAGTAACTATGATCAAGTAAAAAAAGCTATCACACGCTTACTTTACTTACAAGATGTTCTTAATAAGCCAAGCGCGCAAACAACAAAAAAAGAATTAGTTGTAATTCAAAAAGAAATCGAACGTCTTGAAAAAAACGTCGGGGGTATTGTTAATCTTGGATATCCGCCAGAAGCAATTATCGTTATCGATGCAAAAAAAGAACAATCAGCTGTACGCGAAGCTTCTGCGCTTGGAATCCCTGTTGTTGGTATGCTTGATACAAATACTGACCCAGATGGTATCAACTTTGTTATTCCTGCAAATGACGATTCACCTCAATCAATAAAATTCGTTTTGGACTACCTTACAGAATGCGTCCAAGAAGGTATCGCCATTTACAAAGAAACAAGCCCAGAAGATAAAAAAGGCGGGCCTAAAGCCATCAAATTGGCGCCTAAAAAAGACGAACTCATCGAACAGGCGCATGCCGAAAAAACAGCACTAGAATCTCCAAAAGAAACTGTAGAAATTAAAGAACCATTGCCTCTTGATGCATTGCCCATTGATGTCATCGAAGCGCTAAAATCTGATGACGATGATGCTGATACGGAAACTGAAATAAGAAAACCTCGCAAATCAGTTGTTACTGAAAAATAAGACAACTATTTTTGAAATTCTTTGGGAGAGATGGCCGAGTGGCTGAAGGCGCATGATTGGAAATCATGTATGCTTCGAAAGGAGCATCGAGGGTTCGAATCCCTCTCTCTCCACCATATTAAGCACTAAAAAATTGGGTGCGATAAGTTGGTGTTCAGCACAATCTGTCAGATCCGGAAGGAAGCAGCAGGCGTTGATCATCTCTGTATCGTGCCCTTTCTCTTTTAAGACCAAATAAAACCATGCACCACATGCACCAATAGATTTAAAAACTTTACCCCATAAACGCACGAGTAAAAAAACTATTGTCTGTGCATCTTTCTCACGCTACGCTATACTGATTTCATAAAAAAACCTACGCATCTAAAGCTTCAGTCGGCAAGCGCAAAAGGACAGTTAGCATGATGATAAGATTAAAGCGAGGCAAAACATGCAAGAAGAGAAAATAATAGAGCAGTCGCAAGACCAAAAACAGGCTTCTGACTCAAAAAAAAACCTTAACTTGGCGCGCAAATGGCGTCCACAAACGTTTGACCACATTGTCGGGCAAAGCATTCCCATTAGAATGCTCAAAAACAGCTTATATTTAAAAAAGTTTTTTCCAGTTTATCTATTTGCCGGCCAACGTGGTTGCGGAAAAACAACGACAGCACGCGTATTTGCAGCAGCAACGAACTGCCATAATCTTGAAAAATTTCGCCTAAACCCGACAGCCCAGCAAATCCCATGCCTAACCTGCCCATCTTGTATCGCTATGGGTGATTTAAATCACCCAGATTTTATTGAGATAGACGCAGCATCTCATACCGGCGTAGATAACGTTCGGCAAATTATCGAAACTTCATCATACATGCCTCTATCTGGCCAAAAAAAGATATATTTGATCGACGAAGCGCACATGCTCAGCAAATCTGCATTTAATGCGTTTTTAAAAATATTAGAAGATCCACCAGCAAGCGCCCTTTTCTTACTCGCAACAACAGAATTAAATAAATTTCCCGAAACAGTACTTTCTCGCTGTTTCCAGCTCACGTTTGGACCACTTAAAACCGCCCAATTAAAACCATATCTTAAAGAGCTTTGCTCAAACGAACTAATAAATATCGAAGACGATGCCCTTGATGCACTCATCGAAGAAACTGATGGCTCAGCACGTGACGCCCTTAATTTACTTGAACAAGTGCGCATGTCACACAGCACGGTTACAGCTGACGCAGTACTGAACGTTCTAGGCAAAGTAAGTAATACGATACCGATACAAATATTTGAACATATTATCGAACAAAACCCGCACGCATTATTAACATACCTGCAAACAATATCGTTTACTGAAATAGCGCCCCAAGCGCTCTGGAGCATGCTCGCTGAACTATGCCGGGCTCTTTTGTGGGTAAAATATGGCGTACAAACACTGCCCAATAACTTTAATAAAAATATTACAGAACTACAGATTTTGGCTGAAAAATGCTCAATAAATAAGTTATACAACGTCATGCAACTGTTATGGACCCAGGAACCACTATTCTTACAAACAAGTAATAAACATACGTTTGTCGAGCTCGTACTATTACAACTATGCCAAAACATACAAGTACAAGATTTAAACAAAAGCACAAATACCCCTACCAGTGGCCCCAGGCAACAAATAAATAAACCTACGCATACACCCATAACACAAGCGCAACCTGTATTACCAGCTAAGCCTCAGCCAAACATAAGCCAAATAGGTCAAACGAGCCCAACAAAGCAAATAGGCCCAAAACAAACAGCACAAATAATGCCAGCACACGCAAACACACAGATCAGCGCTGAGACACCGGACCTCACTACTCAGCCATCACAACCAGACCAGCCCGCCCGTCAAATCCCCCTTCACAATGAAAAATGGCTCGAATTTACACAAAAAATAAGCACAGAGGGCAATGACAACATGCTCACCTCAATCTTCAGCCAGGCTGCATTTATAGAATATAACCAAGACAATGCACAAATTACGCTCCAATTAAGCAACAATAGTAAATTTTTACACGATAAAATCGAAGATAGTAAAAAAGTCTGGGAGCCATTTATAACTCAAATTTTCACAAAATTTTCACGTTTTAACTATGCCACACCCCCACCAGGCCAACACATACAAAAAAAAGAGCCTGCCAAAGCGCCTATCTTAGGACCAAACACAGTACAAAACAGCACGGGCCTAACACCTAAAAGCAGCTCCCAACACGCACAAAAAACACAAACCGGGCACAAAGACAACCAAGATACAAATATAAACATTACCGATAAAGAAAAATGGCCGCTTGCGAACTTGATAATTGCCCATTTTCCGGGTATAATCAAAAAGATAAAAGTTTACAATTAAAAAATTATTCACAAAAACATTACACTTCGTTTTGCAAAAAAAATCGCGTAACATATTTTTATAGAAAAACTACATACATAAAATTAGGTAAATTAGGTAAATAGGTAAAATGGAAAAGAAAATAAAATATCCACGAGTTCTTATTGTCGGTAGAACAAACGTTGGCAAATCAACAATTTTTAATCGTCTGATTAGCAAGAAAAAAAGCATTGTTTTTGACAAAGAAGGCGTCACCCGTGATTATTTACAAGAACTCATAACATGGAATGATGTTACATTTTCACTTATTGATACCGGCGGCCTTTGCATAAGAGAACACGAAGTCACAGAAATCGAAAAGAAAATTCAAGAAAAAATAATGCCCCTTCTAGAAACCGCCGACCTGCTTGCTTTTGTATGCGACATAACAAACGGGCCGACAAAAGACGATGTACGTATCGCGAAAATGTTACACAAAACAAACGTACAAACTGTTTTATTACTCAATAAATCAGATAACGATATGATCATAAACGATAACATGCGCGATTTTTACTCGCTTGGTTTTAAAGACATGTTGCCCGTATCTGCTGTTCACGGAACCGGTATGGGAGACTTACTCGATTTTGTTATTCACAAACTTCCTGCCCCAACAACAGAAGCGGTCATCAAGCCAGCGCACAAAATCGTCATATTGGGCAAACCAAACGTTGGCAAATCATCACTTATGAATCTATTAACAAATCAAGAACGCTCAATAGTCTCGCCCGTTCCAGGCACAACACGCGAAGCAATCACAGAAAACATCTATTTCTGCTCAGAATTTATGCAAATAACAGACACGGCCGGCATACGCAGACAGTGCCGAGTCGATGACGACCTAGAATCTCTCATGGTAAGAAGTTCTTTAGCCTCGATCAGAGAAGCCGACGCGGTACTCATGATGGTCGATGCCTCAGCTGGAAAAATTTCAGATCAAGAATTAAAACTCTTGTTCTATTCACTAGAAAACAAAAAACCAACAGTAATTTTATATAACAAAGTTGATTTGATTAACGAATACACAAAAATCTTACTTGACCAATGCCTTGAAGAATATGATTTTGTATTAAAAAAAACAATGCAACTTTCAATTTCATGCCTTACAAAAAAACATATCTGCAAAGTGCTAACAATAGTACAAAAAGTTATACAAAGATGCGAACAAATATTTGATTCAGCAGCCATAGATGAATTAATCAAACAACAGCTAGAAAAAAAACCCCTGTATCATAAAACGTTACTACTCAAAATACACAAAGTACAAAACGTACCAGGAAAAATTCCTACATTTACCCTAAAAGTAAATTATCCTGAATTCTTTGGAGCAACACAAATTGGCTTTGTCGAAAACGTATTACGTAGAAATTATGATCTTTTAGGTTGTCCTGTAGATATAATAGTACTGAAACACAAAAAAGCAGCTGTCAAACAAAAATAACCCTCTATTATAAAAAATCACATGACATTTTTAAGCGTACATAATTTAAGCATGTCTGTGGGGAAGAAAGCACTTCTCCACAATATTTCTTTTTCAGCTCCACTAGGCAAAGTTACGGTTATTTTGGGACCAAATGGCGCCGGTAAAACAACGTTGCTCAAAACAATAATGGGCCTTTACAAACCCCCTATTGCCCAAGAATCCTTAAATATAAACAGTATCACGCTCGACAAGCAGCTTATTAATAACTGGCCAGTACATAAGAAAACATGCGCTGGGTTAATCTATTTACCACAACACCCATCTATTTTTCAACAAATGTCCGTACAAGACAACTTAAAACTCGTATATGAATATCACCCAACCTGGGAAAACAAACCACTTTCAGAATTTGAAAAACAATGTACTGAGTGGCTAGAAAAAGTACACTTAACTGTACCCACAACTCAAAAAGCAGGAACACTATCTGGTGGGCAAAAACGCAAGCTTGAGGTAATTAGATCGCTGCTCATGCAACCGAAAATGATCATGTTTGACGAACCGTTTGCCGGTGTTGATCCAAAGTCTATTTATGAACTCAAAAAAATTTTTAGCGACATGGCCCTGACTGATGGCATTGGAATTATTATCTCTGACCACCATGTTGACCAGCTATTATCTATTGCAGACAACGTTTATGTCATTATTAATGGAAAAGTGGTTACTTCCGGAAGCATTCAAGATATACTCAAAGACAAGGCTACAAAAGAACGCTACCTAGGAAGTCAATTTTTTCAGGAAATGTCAGATCGTTTTTTAAAGTAGCTGTTTTTTAATAATCGATCTAAAGTAATCGATTTAAAATAAAAATAGTCCAAAGAGTAGTAGTAAATAGGTCAAAGAATAGGTCAAAGAGAGGAAGAATCGCCATGAACAAGAAAATTTCTTTCAAAAACATGCCTCATTCAGAACCACTCGAACAACACGCAAGCCAAAAACTCGATAAACTCAAAGATTTCATAAAAAATGCTGACACCGTAACACCACTTAACGTCGAGCTACACCTAAAAGCCAACAAATTGCACCCACACCATGCAGCAGAGCTGCTCCTCAAAACACCACGTTTTAACCTCGACACTCATGATGAAGGCACAGACATGTACATCGTTATCGATAACGTTATCGATAAAATGGTTACAATACTTAAAAAAGAAAAAGAAAAACGTACAGACAAATCACACAAAAACGAAACTGATAAGACCAAATTTGGATCAGACAAATATAAACTATAATTAAGTAAGAAAAGCGAGTGGCATGATCCTGGGTTAATCGGGATCATGCCACTCGCTTTTCTTATCTTTTACTGTTCCTACAACAAACCCATTTTTTACTTATTTTATTCTGGTAATTCATTGATAAGAACAAGCTTATATAAAGCCTGAACAAGGTTTCTATACTTCTGATTATCAGTCAAAACATGATTCAAAGAATCACAAATAAACATGTCATGCTGAGCAAATACAACGGTCAAATAATGGCTACGAAAATTAACTATTAAGAAAAACGGGATCCCATTTTCTCTAAATGCTTTTATTTTATCAAAAAAATCACCGTATCCATAATCAACCAAATTTTGCATAGAATTACCAAGCAAAGCATCTATTAAATCTATATTCTCACTATGTGACTGCAAGACATACGCCAAAGAAATGACACTTCTTGCTATCAATTTCTCAAGCGCCCCACCAGATAGATACTCTACCGATCTTTGTACATACGCCTTTACTTGCTCTTCATCAATAGCTTTTGTCTCATTGTCGACGTATATCAAACGCGTACCTAATTTATTTATTGCTCTATCTTGTTCTTCTTTAGATTGAGACGTATTATAATCACCAATTATTTCCCGAACTTCTTCTTCAAAATATTTGGCCAAAAAAGTTTTCTGCTCGACTACCCAGGTATCATAATCTTCTTGCCGTCCAATCAAATCTTTTTCTTTAAGCGTATTTATCGTTCTATTATCTACTTTTGCTTTAAGCTTTATTGCATTGTATAGAGCATAATACCCACAATCGAGAGGCTCTTTTTGAACCAATGATGTAAGCCGAATCGATCGTTTCTCTTTACTCGTTTTTACTTCAATTACCTTTTTTCGAGGTTTCTTAAAAACACGTTCACCAGACAAATCTTTTATAGGACGCTGCTTTTGAACCAATGATTCATCAAAATTAAATACTTGTTTTACCTCAAACAGCTTATCAACAAAACCAAAGCCTTCAGCTTCCATACGCTTAACCAAACAGTTAAAAATCTTATCGGCACAAACATTTATCGGGCCTCCGCCCATAAAAGCAGGTCGCTGAGAACTATTATTCCAAGCATCAAGAAATGCAGCTTGCGCATAGTCTTTTTTAATTACAGACCAAAAGTCTTCTTCTTGGGTAATAAATTCAACAATTTCCAATCGTCCAGGATATGTCGAACGCTCAAAGCCAGCAACTGCTCGCAAAAGAGCATCGCTTTTATCTTCAGGACTAATTTGATTCCATATTTTTTTATTATTAAAAATAGCTTTAACAGTTTTAAAGCACCCATGATGTCCGGAAGCCCAAAGAATCGCCATATTAGACTCAATTTTTATTTGATCAGCAAATTGTTCAGATTCGAGCATGTTTTTTACAATTTCATCACGACCAGAAGTTACCGCACGTACAAAAAATGCGGTTACTTGTTCTTCACTAAACAAAAGCCGTGCAACCATGGACGTCGCCATTTCAATATCATTTAATAATATAGCGTCAGAAAAACAATTTAGCTTCTCATCTTCTTGCCCTGAGGCGATAAGACTTTCTATCTTTTTATTTATTCTTTTTTGATTATCTTCTTGATTCTCTTTTTGAGTTTTACGCCTTTTGTTAAAAAACTCTCCACTGTAATCTATGTTATCTACTCCAAGATTGTCATGCTTTCGTTTTTTACATTCTTTTAAGCCTCCAAATAAAATTCCGCTTCTGTCCCTCTCAGTATTTCCATCTTGCTCTTTCATATCATCATCAAGCTCTGGACACATAGCCTGCGCATCAAAACCAATACCTAATAATAAAAAGAAACTTAACGTCAAAACCGATAGTTTTTTTAGATTATTTTCCATGATATAACCCCCTCAAATAAGTACATTATTAATAAAAACAAACAAATAAAAATCAAAAGAGACACTTCAAAAAACTTTTCTCACTGAAACAACAAAGCAACACTTTACTGACTTTTGAAGCATTAACACATTAACAAATTAATTACAATGCGTCAATTCTATAAGCATTCACCTCAAAAAACTGCCAAAATCACAAAATCCCACGCCTCCAACAAAGCCCAACCTAAAAAAAACTTTTATAAATCAATACTTCTGCTACTCTAACCCCCTAGAAAGCACAAATAACGCACATATTACAAAGTAAGAATATCGTTTAATAGTTTATTTTAGTAAGAGATTCCATGACAACACGTAAATCATATCTACATAAAATCGTACTTTCCGGAGCATTAATTTGCATAACGAGTTTGCTTAATGCAGAGATAAAAATGCCCAAGACAAAACAAACGCAACAAATAACCCAACTCACACAATTTAATATACCCAAACAAATGCCCAAACTAGAAGCAGAACAAGAAAAATGGACATACTTAAGAAAAATTATCGACATAAAAAACGAAAATAATTACGCTTTTACTCAAGAACTTGGAGCTCTCATAAAAAATAATTCAGTAATTCTTACTGCGGCATTCCAACCAATTGTGACATATTTAATTTTTGAATTCTTCGCAGGAAGAGCACGCGAAGACTTTGAAACGCAAACACCCATTACCCCCAGGAAAAAGCCAGGAGCGCTCAGGCCAAAAAGCACACATGTAACCCAAGTTACAAAAAAAACGGAGCTCAGCTCTATAGACAAAAAACAAGCACTACAAATTGGCATAAGTATTTCAACAGGAACACTTTGTTGGTTTCTTGCAAATTATGTCACTAAAAAAATAGGTTTATGGCTTGAAGCTAAGCCTCAAGCGTGCCAAGATGCACTTGCTGGTTTTTTCAGGCAATGGCACACTCATAAAAAGAATATTCCAACCGTTTTATTACCTGAATTCAAAAAAATTCATGACGACTTTGACATGCAAACCCGTTCTTTCAAGAGACTAACACAAGAGCAAGCTGTCAAGATTGTTGAAGCTATTATTACTGTATCAATTTTAGGAGAACAACAAATCGATACAAAAACGTTCGAATAGAACACACATAGCGCAATAATTTACACAATAACATGACTCACGCATAAATCCGGGTAAAAAAAACACCCTGCTCTTTTTTGCCTATTTTTTACTTGCTTTAATCCAAGCACCCGTCTTTACAGTTGCCAAATCTTTTTATTTTAGTTAACACTCATACTCAAGACCAAAAGAATTGGATCCTGGATCAAAAAGTGTTTTCTCAAAAAAGGAGAATTCGGTGAAAAAGCTACACGAACAACGAGCTCGTTATAAAAAGTTCACAACATGTTTACTCGTCGCTTACACATTTATTTCTTGCCCATTTGCAAAACCAACGCTCACAGCCCCCCAAGCAAACACAAGCGCCACAAATCTAGATTCCTCCGAACCAAACTGTGTAATAAAACCACCAAAACTCACCATAATTATGATCGGCGATCAATTTGCATACGATTACATAAGAAAACTCAGGAAACACTTTAAGTATGGACTAAAAAAACTGCTTGATAACGGCATATGCTACGAAAATGCGTATCACGCCCATGGCCTACCAAGCACCGCCCCTGGACACGTAGCACTCAGTACCGGCACGTTACCAAAAAACCATAGTATTATCGCCAATAAATGGCTCAACAAAGACCGAGAAGAGATTTCTTTTAATACCCCAGAACAAGTAATGGTCGACGGACTTTCTGACCAATGCGTTATGAGTTCCACACCAGAATCACAATGTCATGTAATATCGCTCAGTTTAAAAAAACGGTCAGCCATGGCCACCGCAAATAAACTAGGTAAAGCTCTCTGGTTTAAGGGCGAATCTGGCGGCTTTCAGTCAAACGAATATTACTTTAAAACGTTGCCTGAGTGGGTTAAAAAACTTAATCGAGAAAACAACAAAAATAGTGCTCAAGAAGTTATCTGGCGAACATTTTATCCTGAAAATAGCATCGAATACATATTCCCACTCATAAAAAATTATGACTACGCAGCCCTTAAACATAAACTTATTAATTTCCCAATAATACTCGGACAAAAAAGTGAACGTAAAGATAAAAAACACAAAAATAACACGCACATAAACAATTCGAATAAATCTTATGATAACGGCGCGCTGCCAAGTACCGGCAAAGAACTATTCACCATGACCCCCTTTGCAAGCCAATTACTATTTCAAGCAGCACAAAAGTGCATAGACAAAACACTTAAAAATAAACCAAACGATTCGCTTGTCTTATGGGTATGCATCAGCAATCTTGATATGATTGGCCACTTATATGGCCCCGACAGCCAAGAAGCTATCGATTTAATCTATCATCTTGACAAACAAATAGACGATTTCATGAACATAGTTCTCACCAAATTTGACGCCAAAGACGTCCTATTCGCGCTCACAGCAGATCATGGAGTACAGCCTATCCAAGAAATTACTAAATTAAAAGGGCTTGACCAAGCGTACAGAATCGACGCCCAAGCACTCATAAAAGCCATGAACGTGCGCATCACACAAAAATATCGCATTAACAATCTTGTCCAAAAATTTTCAAACGTATATTTTGTACTTGATCACGCAAAGCTCAATAAATTAAACAAAAAAACACGAAAATCAATATTACATGACCTGAAGCAATACCTGCTAAATCAACCAGGAATAAGACATGTCTGGACAAAAAAAGAGCTTGAAAAAGCACATTTTGAACCCTACGAAAAAGAAACCTACTATAAAAATCAGTTATATAACGACAAACCAGGCGATTTAATTTATATGCCACAACCATACAGCTTGATCACTGAATACAAAACAGGCACATCGCACAGAACGCCATATGATTATGACACCCATGTGCCGCTTATTCTATATGGACACAATCTTAAACATAAAATTATACGCAAAAGAGTACTGGCAGCCCAACTTCCAGTAACACTGGCCCACCTGCTGGGCGTAGCACACCCTTCAGCCTCAAACCTTACAATTTTACCAGGAGTCTGTTAACGTATAACGCAATTTTATCCCAGGAGAAAATCTCGTGATTAACATAATTAACATGCTAATAAAACACGTAAACACACGAAAAACTTACACACTAATATTTGCTCTTACTATTTTTAGCTCCCAATATATTCATACAAAAAACCAAACAATAAAAACACCAAAACTTACGGTAGTTATTATCGCAGATCAGTTTGCGTATCACTACATAGAACGACTCTCTCCCCACTTTAAATATGGGGTCAAAGAACTATTAGATCATGGAATATGTTATGAAAACGCCTATCATCCACACGGAAACCCAGAAACTTCACCAGGACATAATGCCATAAGCACCGGGACGCTACCTAAAGACCACGGTATAGTCAGCAACCAATGGATCAACCGAAACAACAAACACATCTGTTACGCGTCACCAGACCAAACACTGGTCGACGGACTGTCTGACCAATTTATGCTAAAATCGACAAACAAGAATAAACATCACACAATATCCCTTAGTTTGAAACAAAGATCAGCTATAGCGACAGCTAGCAAATTGGGCAGCGCTTTATGGCTAGACAACAAAAACGGTCATTTTAAGTCAAGTAGACGCTATTTTGAAGAACTACCAACATGGCTCACAAAATTCAATAAAAACCAAAAACTCAAACCTGGCCAAGAAATAATTTGGAAAACGTTATACCCAGAAAATGGCCCTGAATATGAATTCCCACAGATAAAAAATTACACCTACTCAGCGCTTGGACACGGGCTTACAAATACACCAATAAAAGTATTTCAGAATCAAACAAAACCAAGAAATAACGCAAAAAATAACGGAAAAAACAAGTATCACGAAGATCTCTTTTTTCTCACGCCACAAGCGAGCCAATTAATCTTTGATGCCGCAAAAGAATACATAAATCACATTTTTGAAAAAAAAAATAATGACAACGCCATCTTGTGGCTTTGCTTAAGCAATCTAGACTTGCTTTGTCACTTATTCGGCCCTGATAGCCGAGAATCAATCGATTTAGTTTATCACTTAGATAAACAGATACTTAACTTTATGAGTTTTATACAAAAAAAAGCACAGCTCAAAGATACACTATTTATTTTTACGTCAGATCATGGAATACAGCCAATTCCAGAAATCACCAAAGCAAAGGGCTTGCCCAACGCGTGCCGAATTATGGCAACCCCGCTCATAGAAAGCATAAATAAGCATATTCAAAAAAAGTATAACCTAAAAAAGACTGTAAAAATCGTAAAAAGCTTTTCTATGATCTATTTTTACTTAAACCATGAACTTCTTAATGCATACAGCAAGAAAACCCAAAACGCGATAAAGCAAGATATCAAGAAATACTTACTCAAGCAGCCAGGAATCCGGCACGTCTGGACCAAACAAGAACTTGCCCAAGCTCACTTTGAGCCATATGAAAAAGAATGTTTTTACCAAAACCAGTTATACCAGGCCCGCACGGGTGACTTAATTTATATGCCACACCCATATTGTTTAATAACAGACTACCCTACCGGCTGCTCACACACTACCCCCTATGATTACGACACCCATGTACCGCTTATCCTGTACCAAAAGGGCTTAAAACATAAAATTATACGCGAAAAAGTCTTTATTCCACAATTACCCGTGACTCTAGCCAGATTACTCAATCTGGCCCGTCCATCAGCCTCTACGTATAATATTTTACCGGGAGTTACCGACTAAAAGCCTCAAGGGGATCATTTTTCACTTTACAGAATCACAAAATACTTTAGCCTTAAACAACGAATAAATTTACGAATAAATTTGCTTTTTTTGCCATCACATAATAAATATAAGGGGCCCACCGTGGCAAATTTTATAACTTATACATTTGAAAAAATTAAAGATATCGGACGCATCAAAGAAGGCGAGTCAATAGCCCAAATACTTACGTACTGGTTACCGGAAGCAATCACAGGCTTGATTTTGGTGATTTTACCCCCCGTTATCGATTCATATGTAATTTCAAACTCCCAATCACTTAATTCTTATGGAGCACTCGCGCTGGCCACAAACTTCTTATACTCTCTCACAAAGTTTGCCGAAGCGATTCCTGTCGCCAGCATAGCCATTATCGGTCGTTTTAACGGGGCCAAAGAATACGAAAAATGCGGGCAAGAACTGGGCAACACTTTTTGGGTAACAACATTAATCGGGATAATCCAATTTGTAATCATCATTTTTGCAGCAGAAAGCATCTATCACTGGCTTGGCGTTACCGGAGAAATTGTAACAATTGGAGCGCCATTCTTACGATTGAAATCGATTGGTATCTTGCTCATATTTAGCTTGCTCGGCCTTATCGGATTTATGCGTGCCGTAAAAAACACTCGTATGCCCATGATTATAAACTTAATTGGAATCGGCACTTTTATCTTTTTTGAAATAGCGTTCGTATTAGGGAAATTTGGCTTTCCAAATCTCGGCCTACACGGATCCGCCATTGCAACCATTCTTCAATACGGAACCATGAATGCCATTGCCATCGGCTACATTATGTACAATCCAGATTATAAAAAATACTTTCAACGCATGTTTTTTTCGTTTTTTAATATCAAAAGAACCTGGCAACTGATTAACTTAAGCTGGCCAATTATTGTCGACAAAATAACCTTTGCGCTCTGTTACCCATGGCTAGCAAAAATGATCGCCCCAATGGGAACAACTGCTATCACCACATTCGATGTCGTAAAAAACCTTGAACGTTGCGCCTTTTTCCCTGCAATTGCATTTGCAACCGTTGTTACTTTTTTAGTCAGTAATAGACTCGGCGCTAAAGACTTTGAAGGCGCAAAAAATAATATAAAAAAAATCTTATTAATGACCTTTATATCAGCTGGAATAACGCTCACAATAATGTGCGTTTACGCACGTTTCTTTGTTGGGCTTTTTGACCCAAAAAATCAATTTACTGATTTCGGCGTAGCAGTTTTACCCATGATAAGCTTACTTGTTGTCTTTGACATCGTTCAACTTATATTTTCAGGCGCTTTACGTGGAGCCGGTGACGTAAAATCCGTCATGTGGGTACGCCTTGTTGTCGTCGGTTTATTCTTCTTCCCCTCTTCCTATATTGCGGCGCACTTACCCATACAAAACCACAATATTAAATTCGTTATGATTTACGGCTGTTATTATATAACTACGGGTATCATGTCTATTGTGCTCTTCAAGTATATTACCCGCAACACATGGCAACATAAAAAAGTTTAAATTTTGACGAAGATCCCCAGGCTTGGCGAGAAGCTGCGCCGGGCTCCGCCAGATCCCCTTCGACAGGCTTACATCTACGCCAAGGCTACGGTGCACAGGCAGGATGAGCGCGCCTTGACATGACAAATTTAGGAGATAAATAATGGTAAATTTTGATAGAGAAGAACTGTTAAAAATAGCAAAACTTTCAGCGCTCGAACTTAATGAGCAAGAAATAGAGCTTTTTGAAAAACAAATAGGCCAAATCTTAAACTTTGTTCAAGAACTCCAAGAAGTAAAACTAACAACACAGGCTCAATCGACAAAAAATATAAATATACTGCGCGAAGACGTCGCCATACAAAAAAATTCAGACGACATTCTAACACTGGCCCCTGAAACAAATAATAATTACTTCGTTGTTCCCAAAATTCTAGATTAATTCTGGCTTAATAAAAGGGCAGCATACATGAAAGCTTTCATGACCATAAAAGAGCTCACAGACAAGCTCAATAAAAAAGAAATTACGCCTACAGAAGTTCAAAATTACTATCACGCAAGAATAAAAAAATATCACACAAAATTAAACTGCTTTCTCGAAGTATTTGATAAAGACGAGCAAAATACAGGCTCACAAGCACAAAATACAAATAATAACTCAGAAAACACGGGCATACTTGCGCATATCCCCTATGTTTATAAAGACAATATTTGTTTAAAAGACAAAATTACATCAGCAAATTCAAAAATTTTAAGCAATTACAAAGCACCTTATGATGCTACGGTTCATAAGCGATTAAAACAAGCAGGTGCAACGCCAATTGCTCGCACCAATTGCGACGAATTTGCCATGGGAACTTCCGGCGAATTCTCAGCCTGCGGCCCAACGCTTAACCCGTGGGACCATGAACGCACGCCAGGTGGCTCTAGTTCTGGATCAACCGCAGCTGTCGCAGCAGGACTAATCCCCTTCTCTCTTGGATCTGAAACAGGTGGCTCGATACGTACCCCTGTATCGTTCTCTGGTCTTGTCGGCATGTATCCGACATATGGGCTCAACTCTCGTTACGGATTAATAGCATTTGGCTCGTCACTGGACCAAATCGCCCCCATAACACACACCGTATATGATAACGCTCTCGTAGCGACGGCACTTTCAGGCAAAGATCCAAAAGATTCGACGTCCATACAAATGGACCCAAAAGATTACACTAAAAACTTAACCGGCAGACTCCCAGAAAATCTAACAATCGGGATAATAAAAGATTGCGTCGACAATAAAAGCATACACCCAGAAGTATCGCAAGCTTTTGAGCAAGCAATCGAGCAACTACACAAATTAGGCGCTAAAACAAAAGTTATCGAAATCCCACACTTAAAATACGGTAACGCCGTGTATTTTATTATCACACGCGCAGAAGCTGCTTCAAATTTATCCCGTTTTGACGGAACGCTCTATGGTAACCGGGCAAAAGACTGCAAAGATCTTGAAAGCATGTATAACCAAACCAGACATGATGGCTTTGGCATAGAAGTTAAACGCAGAATTTTGACCGGAAACTATGTTTTGGGAGCAAAGCATCAGGAAAACTTTTATGCACGCGCGCTTAAAGTACGCGATATGATTCGTGCAGAATTTTTAGACGCATTTAAAGACGTCGATCTGTTAATGAGCCCAACAACCCCAACACCAGCGTTTAAAATTGGCGAACTGATTGACGACCCAATAACCATGTACTTGGCCGACTTTTTCACCGTGCCAAACTGCGTTATAGGCACGCCAGCTCTCTCTTTACCCTGTGGTTTCACCAAAACCGAATTACCCATTGGTTTCCAGTTTTTTGGGCCACCACTTTCAGAAGAGCTAATTTATCAAACAGCACACGCGTATCAGGTAAACACAGATCACCACACAAAACACCCAAAAAATTATGACTAACCCAAGTTTTTGGCAAGAAAAAATAACTATCGGGAAACTAAACATCCCGCGTTTTATGACTGCCCCTATGGACGGAATTACAGATAGCCCACTAAGACAAGTTATACGGGAATTTAGCCCAGAAGAACTTTTGTGGGGCGAAATGCGCCACGTCGCATCAATATCAGCCCCCATTAATATTCACACCGAAAAAGCTTTATACTTTGATCCAATCGAACAACCAATAGGCTTCCAGTTTTCAGCCAATATGTTGGAGCACATCGAGAAAGCAGTAGAACGCGTCATAGAACACAAGTTTATCATGATAAATCTTAACTGTGGCTGTCCAGCCAGACGCGTCGTAGGCTCAGGCTCTGGTTCAGCCCTCATGGCCAACATCCCGTTACTCAGACAAATTTTAGCCCTTTTCATGAAAGCTATAAATAACCAAGTACCCATGACTATTAAAATACGTGCTGGTTACAA
>JBDRBF010000082.1:0-3381 GCA_043822925.1 bacterium | reverse complement strand
ACCTTGACTATTGACTGGCCAGAAGATGAAAGGACTGCTTTAGTCTTCGTGACTTCAGGTGCTACAGCTACAACTGCTAGCGGCGGTTCATTAGCTTCAGTAACCATTATTGATGCTACCAAGCTTGACAGCGAAGTTACTAGTGTCTCTGCACAGAACTTGATTACCGTAGGTGGTCCTTGTGTTAACACAGTATCCGCTGAGTTGCTAGGCAACCCATCAAACTGTGCTGAAGGATTCTCTCCTGGAAAAGCAAGAATCAAGCTGTTTGAGAACGCAAACGGTAACTTAGCTATGTTAGTAGCTGGTTATAGTGGTGCTGACACGAGACTTGCAGGTAAGGTTGTAGCTAACAGAGCTTCCGAACTTTCCGGTATGGAAATGGAAGTTGAAGGTACGACTTACAGCGATGCAACTTTAGGTGCACCTTCTGTCGCAGCTCCAGTTGAAGAAGTTGTTGAAGAAGCTCCAGCTGAAGAAGTTGTTGAAGAAGTAGCTGAAGAATAAGCCTGAAAAAATTTTTATTTTTTCTTTTTTTTCTTTTTTAAAGTAGTGTTAGTTTTAATTTTGAAAGAAGATTTATATATTAAACAGCTTTTTTATAATTAAGAGGTGACTCGATATTAAATTAAAAAATAATTTGCCAGTTATTACCTTTTTACTCTTGTTGATTATATCCTTCCTAGTCATAAGGCCTTTTATTTTAGCGATATTTTTAGGAGCTTTGCTGGCTTATATCTTTTATCCCCTTTACAAATATCTAGTGAAGAAATTTAGAAACAAGACCGTTTCTGCCTTATTACTTTGTATTTTTATCTTTTTAATCATTCTTGTTCCGATGGGTTTCATGATAAACTTATTAGTTAAAGAGTCATACGTATTATACTTATTAGTTAAACAAAAATTAGCAATCGGCTTTTTTGAAAAATGCAGCAGCGACTTTTGTCATAATCTTAAAGATTTTTTACAGAGCGATTTTGTCAGTTCTCAGTTGAAAGAGATAACCAAAACAGTTACTGATCTGATCATCAGAAAAGGTTCTTCTCTGCTGATGAGCTTGCCGCGGCTGCTTTTAAACATGTTTGTGATCCTCTTTACAATGTTTTATTTCATGAAAGACGGAGAATTGCTCCTGAAAAGAGTAGAAAAATTCTTCTCTAACCATAAAAATAAATATTTACATGTTCTTAACAGGTTGAAAGAGATAATACATGGAGTAATCTTTGGTTATTTGCTGGTAGCGATAATTCAAGGCGCGTTAGGAGCGTTAGGCTTCTTTCTTTTTGGCATCCCCTCGCCTTTATTTTGGGGTTTAGCCATGGCTTTATTAGCTTTGATTCCTTTCTTAGGCACGGGGGTAATTTGGGTTCCCGCGTCAATTATACTGCTTTTACAAGGAATATTTCAAGGATCTAACTTTTTAATATTCAAAGGGGTAGGTCTTTTTGCCTATTCGCTCTTGATAGTAAGCAGCATCGACAATATTCTTCGACCAAAATTAATCGGCGGAAGAGCTAAAGTTCATACTGCTATCATCATGATTGGTATCTTCGGCGGCTTAGTGGTTATCGGACCGTTAGGAGTGATTATCGGCCCTTTAGTTTTAGCTTTAACAGCAGAATTAATCAATTTATATCTAAATGATTCGAAGTAGGATTATTGGATTCTTTTTGCATAATCAATCAGCTGTTGAAGGTAATTTTGCATCTGGATCTGTTCAGGAATATTTCTCAGAAAAAAATCATTCTCTAATTTTATCGAGTAAGTCTTGAAAATCTTGTCAAGAAAATCTTGATGCGGCAGAGTGTTATTGATAGCAGTATAATAGGTCCATTTTTTACCTTGCATGAGCTTATTCTTATAAAATTTATAACTTGATCCAGCTTTATGGACGGCCAAATAAGTACCTAAAGTAATGACGCAAAGTAAAAGTATTAAAGAGATGGTCTTTACAGCCGTCTCTTCAGAGGCATTAAGTTCAAGAAGTGAGATGTTTAGCAATACTCCTAAATAGAACACTATCCCCAAAACTAAATAAGAGATTAATTTTGGCAATATTGCTCTCATCTTTTTTTGTCTTAAGACATAAATGGGCTGTTCTGGTTGTTGTGGCAACTGCATCTTTAAAGTTATTTCTTTTTGGTTTAAATGCTTTGCGGGAAAATCTGGCTTTTGATAGGTTAGAACTTGCGTGAAAACAATTGTGAAATTCCAAAATTTTGCACAATTTTCATTTATAAATAAAATAAGCCAAACACAACTTTTCTTAGTTGTGCAAGACTTTTGAAATAAAAAAAATTTCTTACTGTCGCTAAATGGTGCAATTTCAAAATTTTTTCATGAAACGTTTTTGAAATCAACTACACTTTTTATCGTCTGAAAAACGTGCAATTTCAAAATTGTGCACATTTTCAAACGCTTCTGCGGGGGTTTTATATCTCAATCTTTGGTGTGGTCTTTCATAGTTGTAAAAACACACATATTCGTCAACAGAACTAAATCTTTCGTTGAATTCTCGCTTGTATGTCCCAAACCAACGTTCAATTTTTCCGTTAGTTTGTGGATGATGGGCTCTAGCCACTATGTGGCGGATGCCCATCTCTTCAAGAACAAGTTGAAATTGGCATTTCCCTTTCTTTTTTTTACCGATTTTATTGGCATAAAATTGTGCTCCACGATCAGTTATGATTGCGTAAGGCACACCAAACTGAAATATTGTTTTGAACAAACAATCTAAAGTGCTCTTCGTTGTTTGATCATCATACAACCCATATCCTGCTACAAAACGAGAATGGTCATCAATGAAAGCAATTAATTGCTTTCCTGTGATCGGACAAGTTGTCCAATCTGTATGTAAAACCATTAAGCAACTTGGCCACCTATAACTACAATATTTACGTTGTCCTCTTCTTTTTGGACAAGGAGATGTTAAGTTATACTCGTCGAGAACTTGTTGAATTTTGCGTTGGGAAACTCCAAAACCTCTTGAAGAAAGAATGTTATGGAGTTTAACACTACCGCATTGGTATTTTTGCCAATGATTTTTGATTATTACTTTACAATTCTTATTAAGCGGTCTCTTTGGTCTTCCAACCGATTTTGGCTCAATAATTGAGCCAAAGTTTTTATAGTGTTGCAACACATAATATACTGTACGAACTGATATCTGCAGGTGTGTTGCAATCTTTTTTGCTGGCATGCCTGCCAGATATCTCCTCACAATCCAATTTTGTTTTCTTTTTTCCATTTTTATCTCCGTCCTATTGGACAAAAAGTAAAAAAAGCGAAAATATGTGAAAATTTAGGTGTTGTAAAACTAATTTCAAAATGTTTGCAAAATTAAGCAAATCATGGAATTGCAAGAATTATGAAATCGTACAA
>JBDRBF010000081.1:0-6368 GCA_043822925.1 bacterium | reverse complement strand
TCTAGAGGTACAATTCTTTCAGGTTCAGGATGGTTTTTTTCTTGGGCTGCAAGCGTTGTTTTAATTTCTGCCAGTTTTTGCGCAAGTAGGGTAAGCTTTTTTTTATAGGTGTTTAAATTTGTCGTCAGTTGCTTAGTTTTTACGTCAAGCTGGTCTGCGTTTATTTGCGAACAACTTATGGCGAGCATTGTCAGAGCTGTACAAAAAAGCAGGGGGACTTTATTGGGGCTTTTTTGATTTATCATTTCTTCCTCCTTTTTTTATCCGTTTTTATATGTTTTGCTTTAAATAAGTAATCTTTTTCAAAAGTAACAACGTGGGGAATCAAAAGCAATATTTTGAGTTTAATAAGCGTGGATGAATTTTTTTGATAAAAAAAGGAGATCTATGAAAAAACAGACACATTTAATACACAAGAAATCGCTGTTTATTTTTAGGCGAGATTTACGGTATGACGATAATACTGGTTTGCGTTTAGCGCTTGAACAATCAGAATCTGTTGTAACGGCTTTTATTATTGATCCGGTTCAGGTAGGCAAAAGTAATATTTATAAAAGTAATGCGGCATTACAATTTATGACTCAAGCGCTTGGCGAGCTTGCCAAAACGCTAAAAAATAAAAACGGTAAGTTGTATTTTTTTATTGGTTCACCTGAAACTATCGTAAAAAAGCTGTCAAAGCAGGAAAATTTTTCAGCAATATATGTTAACCGGGACTATACGCCATATAGTCTTAAACGAGATGCCCAGATCGCAACCATATGCAAAAAACTTGAAATAGCATTTCATGCGTGTTCTGATATTTTACTTCAAGAGCCAGAAAATATGGCTAAAAAGTCTGGTGGCTTTTATTCTGTTTTTACGCCGTTTTATAAAGCTTTTATGCAAAAGACTATTCAGAAGCCTGTATATACAAAATTGCATAATTTTTATACCAAGCCAATTATGGGTGCTTGTTTAGACTTAATAAGTTCGGGCCTGGGTAGCGAAATATCTTTTGTGCCCAATAAAAAAATTACAGTTTCTGGTTCCCGCGTAGCCTGTCTAAAAATTTTAGATATGCTTGAGCGCTTTAAAAATTATGATCGGCAACGTGATTTTCCTGAACTTGATGCCACAACGCATCTTTCAGCGTATTTGAAATTTGGGGTTTGTTCGATACGTGAGGTGTATCACGCAATTGTGCAGGAGTTGGGCAAAAAACATACATTAGTTAAGCAGCTGTGCTGGCGGGATTTTTTTACGCATATAGCATATAATAACCCTCAGATTTTTGGGGCTCCGTTTCGAGAGAAATATAAAAAATTGCGCTGGAATAATAATCAAAAAAATTTTGAACTATGGTGTACGGGAAACACGGGATTTCCTGTTGTTGACGCGGGTATGCGCGAGCTTGTTGCGACCGGGCTTATGCATAATCGTGTACGCATGCTTACTGCCTCATTTTTAGTAAAAGATTTGCACATCGATTGGCGAGATGGCGAACGTTTTTTTGCGACTCATTTGGTTGATTATGATCCATCGGTTAATAATGGTAATTGGCAGTGGGTGGCGTCTACCGGGTGTGATGCGCAACCATATTTTCGTATTTTTAACCCCTGGCTGCAGCAAAAAAAATATGACAAAGATGGTGTGTATATAAAGCGTTGGATACCGGAGCTTACAGATGTGCCTACTAAAGATATTCATAATTGGTATAAGACGTATCAAAAATATAAAAACGTGTATGTGCGTCCGATGGTTGAACATGAACACGAACGCTTGGTGACTAAACAAATTTTTGCACGTGTGTAAATAAGATACGCCCACGAAATTTAATTTCGTAGGCGTATCTTATTTAAAAAACTAGTTTGGGTAGATTTTGAAGGTCATTTTGGTATTAAAAACACGTTTGAAATCGATAGAAAGCTGTTTTAAATAAACTTCGAATTGTTCTAATATCGTATCAGCAATAGCCTCGTCTGCAGGTTGGCAATAAAAAGCAAAATGTTCGGTTTCTTTATACAGGGGCAATTCAGATTCCATGGGGGTTTCAAGTGCTTGGGGCCAAGAACGTAAGAGTTTGGCTTCTTCCGGGGTGAATGTAAGTACTTTAAAATAAGAGTCGTCTTGAGTGTTTATGGTATGTTCGCTTGGTCCATCTATTGGTTTGCCGTAAAATTCGAAAACAGCTGGTGTTTGCTCGTCTTGGGGCGATTGCATTGATTGAACGTCTGAATAATTTGTTAAAATCGATGATGTGAAAAGTAATAAAAGAATTTTTGAATATTTCACTTTTTCCCCTTTTTCTCCTGATTCAGAACTTTTTTGATTTTTGACCCTATGACAGGTTTTGATTATAAGAGATTTGGTTTTTAGGGGTCAAGAGTTCATCAAACGTCGTTTTCATGAGTGGGTATTTTTTCCAATCTTTATAATCAAAGTGCCACCATTCTGTCGAGAGCGGTTCAAAGCCATTTTTGACCATCACGTCTTCGAGCAATTTACAGTTTTTTGCAGTAGATTTAGACATCGTATTGTATGTGCGATTTGCTTTTGGTGTTAGGTCGTCAAATTCTGATGGCATCTCAAGTGCTTTGCCGGTTTTTAGGTCAATAAGGGTGAGGTCTACTGCGGTGCCACGGTTATGCTTGGAGCCTTTCCCCTTGGCCCAATCGGGCTTGGCAACATAATTTGAATTTGGGCATATTTTCCAGAAAATTTCTTGGACGCCAAATGGCCGGTATCCATCAAAAACTAATAAACCTAGGTTTTGTTTTTCGAGTTCTTTTTGTACAGAATCTAGTGCTTTGGCTACTATATCTTGCACGTAACATTTGGCTACGGGGTATACTTGCTGCTTGGTAAAATTGTTTTTTGTTGCGTAACGTATATCGAGTTTTATGTTTGGGTTTATTTTAATAAGTTCGACCAGTTTTGGAGTTTGTTTTGTTGTTTTTGGCGCTTGATTTGCTAATAAAATAGAAAAAAGAGCCAAGCACAAAGATAGAGCGATAAGAATTGGGGGTAGTTTTCTGGCGGGGCTCTTAAGAAGTGTCATTGAGAGATTTCTTTTGAACATTTTTTCCCTTTCTTTTGATTAGGACAATGTTATTGCCATGTTTGACAGATTATAAGTTCAATTTATAATCTGCCAAACATGGCTCAAAGTGCCGTATTTTACGTGTGTTTTGAGTCGGGGTATTGCCAAGCTGGGGCCTCGAATACCCGTTTGATTTAAAGTATAGCACGGGCTACACTTATGGCTGTCTCGTGAAAGTTTGGGGGGCCTAAGAATAATAAGAAAGCTTATGAATAAAAAAAATATAGTTCTATGCTTTTTGCCTATAATACTGGGCCTAAAAGCCCACGCACAGCAAGGGCAGGAATTTTTCTTGAGAACCGATGCCTGGCGTGATGGGAAAGTAATAAATTGTGAGGCAATAGAAAAACAGCCGGAGCACAAGCCGACAGAGGCACAGCATATTATTTTGCGTACCAAAACGGGGCTGGAAATTCCAGCATTATTTTTTGACCGTGGCAGCAACGTTGCTTTAGTTGCCGGCCAGGCTTTGCCGGCGCCAAAAGAGTCAATGCGCGTATATGCACATCTTTTTGACATATACGATGTTATTTTGTTTGATTATCGCTGGTGTCATCATTATTTTTCGTCGCTTTTAAAGTCGATACTTTTATGTTCGCCAACAAAACGTATGCTTCTTGACGAAGAAGAAGAGATTTATGCTGCGCTTGATTATCTTAAGAAGCATGAAATAACCAGAAGCCAAAAGTATGAAAAAATAGTTGGCTTGGGCGAATGTTACAGCGATTTTTTACTAGCAAAAATTCAAGCTGATGCTATTGAAAAAACAGGTAAAGGTCCATTTACCCATCTTATTCTTGATAGTTGTTGGCATTCTTTTAAATCAATGGCTGAAAGTATTTGTAATGATCCATTACTGCCGATTTCGCCACAGGTTGGTGGGGCCCCAGGGATTGTCAAAAAATGCATGGGCAGTTCTATTGTTAAGTGGCCGGTGTTAAAAATTATTTTTACGTTTTTGCAAGACGTGTGCATAGAAGAATATCTGGTCAAGCTTGATATTCCGGTGTTATTTATTTATGGTCGCAACGATTTGTTTGTTCTAAAGCATCATTTTGAATCTATTTGGAAAGCTGCAGGAAAAGAGAAACGGGCAGTGTTCCTTACGCCATATTGTCATTCAAATAACTTGGGCAATAAACCTGTGTATCGATTTGTGTGTGAACAATTTGTTAAAGCTCAATCGATCGCTGCATTTCAGGAAAATTGCGAAAAATTAGTATGACAAAGTCTCGGTAGTTTAATCAGACTGCTTTTGCGTGTACAATGCGTGATGGCCCACCAGGGCGAAGATTTTCTTCGTATATCTTAACGACGTTAAAGCCGGCTTGCTTTAATAAACCTGTAAATTCAGTATCTGTGTACCAGGTAACCTGGATAAGTTCTTGTTCTTTTTTTTGTACGATCCCGTATTCAATAAGTTCATAGGTACAAAATGCATCGGCACGTTTTTTTTCTTCGTGAAATTCGTCGCGTGTTGTGAGCCTGATAATGGTGTGATTGTTTATTTGTGCTGTACGTGTTGATGGCGTAGGCCTGGTCATGTCTGGAATAAAAATATCGATAAGCAAGTTTCCGTTATCACGCATGTGTGCGCGAATACTTTTGAGCGCTTGCAGTGCGATAGCTTTGTCTGTAATAAGTTGGAACGAGCCAACTGCTATTGTTACGGTTGCATATTTGTGTAGTAGGTTAAGCTCTGTGATCGACTGAGTGTATAACTCTGGTGTTAAATTAAGTTGGGCGCAACGTTCTCGACATCTATCGAGCATGATTGTTGAATTATCGACGCCATCGATAATATAACCGCGTTGCATGAGTGGGATCAATAAGCGTCCTGAGCCGGACATTGCTTCCAAAATTCTATGATTTGCGTCTTTTTGCATAAACGATGCATAAAAGTTTATTTCGCGTTCGGGTGCGTAAGCTTTAGTTATATCGTAAAAAATGCTGCACAAATTGCCGTAAGCTGTTGGCTTAATGTTCATGTGACGGGTTTTCTTTCAAAAAAATATAAAAAATTAATTATGAATTTATATATGAATAATCACATAATAATAAAAAAATAATAATGTGAATACACAGGATATCTCATATGTTTATTTTTGTAAAAGGCGGTAGATCTTGAGATGGGCTCGGTTTTTTTATGCGTACATCGTTGACAGTTTTATTTTTTAATTCAAACTAGTGACCTATTTGTTTTCAACATAATTTATTGGCTTCTTAGCGTGGGAATACTGCTATGAAACATTTTGTTTATTCGTTTAAGTATGTGCGTAATTTTGTTTTTGTTTTATTTGTGACGTTTTTGTCTATAAATATTGTTCAAGCGAGTAAGCAACAATTTACTCCGGTTACTCCAGAGAAAGTGGTAGCTGAGCGGCATTTTTATGCTGATTTCGTTCCGAGTTCATTGTTTTCAGGGTCAAGCATAGATCCGTGTTTGTCTATACGAGTATTTGAAGCGTATATACCGTTTTTAACTAAAAAAGACTTGGTCCTATTTGATCTAGATAATGCTTTTTTTGAGCCAGAACGAGAAGATGGCGTTGGTAGCGATCAATGGTTTAATGGTGGGCTTGATTATGTAAGAAAAAATATACCAGGAAAAGATCCGTTAAAGATAATGCTTTCTATAGCTTTTGAATGTCGTACTAATTTACGAATGAGACCTGTTGAGCATTCAGTAACGCTTGAGGTGTTAAAAAAAATTCAAGCAACTGGTTGCCGCGTGATGGCTTTAACTTCTCGATCAATCGTAAAACAAACGTTTGCCCAACTTAAAGATATTAAAGGTGCTGATTTTGCGAAAAATGCCCCAAGTCATGAACCATTTGAAAAGAAACTTGAAAAAGATTGGATAGCCTATAAAGATGGTATTCTTTTTTGTGGCAGCAATGACAAGGCGACCGCACTCTATACTTTGTGGGATGAGAAAAATTTTGACTTTGAATTTGTTATGTTCTTAGATGACGGCCTTAAACATCTTCAAAATGTCCAGCAGGCGACCAATAAGCGTAATATTCCATTTAGGGGTTTTCATTATGTGCGTTTGGAAAAAAAAGTAAAAAACTATAAATTTGATCTAAAGACGATAGCTCCGTATCTTAAACGTGCTTTGACTAATCCTATTGAGAGCCATCCGAATCTTGCTTGTTTAGAGTAACGTTAAAAAACGTTTTAATTATTCACGATTTTTAGAAGCGTTAAAGAAAAGCGCCCACATATGCGGGCGCTTTTCTTATTGTAAATTAAGTTCTTGATTACTTATTTTACATATTGTAAC
>JBDRBF010000080.1:0-4990 GCA_043822925.1 bacterium | reverse complement strand
CCTACAAACAATACTCGCCAATCTCTTTGTCACAAAACAAATAGCTCTATTTGGACTGAATGCAACCTGCGGCGATGTGTTTATCGTCAGCTCTTTCTTTGGGCTCAATATTTTGCAAGAGCTTTTTGGCCAAGCAATCGTTAAGAAAACGATCGTAATAAACTTTTTCTTAATTTTCTTTTATCTTGTCATGACCCAGTTTCACCTGTTTTATATCCCAAATAGCTTTGACAGCATGCATGGGCACTTTACATATATACTCTCGGTTATGCCTCGCATCGTAATAGCGTCAGCTATTACGTTTTTTTCAACACAAATTCTTGAAATGTATGTCTTTGCAACACTCAAAAAGCTCTTTTCAGACAGACACATTACACTACGCCACACAATAACGTTAGCAATTAGCACGCTCTTTGATACCGTAATTTTCTCTTTTGCTGGACTATACGGCATAGTTGGCTCAGTCTGGCAAATTATTTTTGTCAGTATTTGCATCAAAACGATCGCTATTCTGTGCTGCACGCCATTCACAATATTAGCCCAAAAAATTGCACAAAATTCACGCAACATACATTAATATAATAAATTAATTAATTTTAAATCAGGACAAGTATGCACAAAACATTTTTTTTCGAACTTATTCATACATCTAAGAAATCTCGAGCCCGCGTTGGCCGTATACATACACCACACGGCATAATCGACACGCCCAATTTTGTCGGCGTCGGCACGAACAGTTCCATGAAGGCTCTGGACAGCAAACTTGTAGACGAGCTTGATTTACAGCTCATGTTTAGCAACACCTATCACCTGATGCTACAACCAGGAACAGAAGTTATAAAAAATGCCGGCGGCATTCATAAATTTATGAACAGAACTAAGCCTATTATTACAGATTCGGGCGGGTTTCAGGTTTTTAGTTTAGCGTATGGAGGCGTAGCCAGTGAAATCAAGAGTCAGGGCACAAAAAAGCATGATTCTTCGGTCTTAAAAATCAGTGAAGACGGAGTCTTATTCAGAAGCTATCGAGATGGGGCAAAAGTACTTTTAACCCCAGAAACATCTATTCAAGCTCAAAAAGATATTGGTGCCGATATAATGATCAGCTTCGACGAGCTACCACCGTATCATATTGGCCCACGAGAACTCTTAAAATCGTTCGACCGCACACACAGATGGGAAAAACGCTCTCTTGACGCCCATCTAAAAAATATAAACAATCAGGCTCTTTATGCCGTCATACACGGAGGCATAGACCCAGAATTACGCAAAAAAAGCTGCTCGATACTCACACAAATGGCGTTCGATGGCTTTTCTATCGGCGGCTCGGTTGGCAAAAACAGGAAAGAAATGTTCGACATGCTCGCATTAACCATGCCACACCTACCAACAGACAAACCAAATCACCTGCTGGGCATCGGCAACTTAGAATCACTCGAATCAACAATACCACTAGGTATCGACACGTTTGACAGCTCGCATCCAACCAAAGCCGCACGGCACGGGCTTTTATTTACCAAAGCCGGCATGTTACGCGTTCTAAAAAGCGGGAATAATACAAAATATAGACCAATCGAAGACGACTGCACCTGCTGGACCTGCCAGCACTATACGGTCGCCTACTTGTGCCACTTATTCAAAGCAAACGAACTGACAGCCTACACGCTTGCAACTATTCATAACCTGCATTTTATGGTCCAACTCATGAAAGATTACAGAACAAAGATTCTTGAAGACAAAATTTAAAAAATTACGTAGTTAGCCAGATTAATGCGTCTTTAACGTCTTGATCAGCATCGGCAATAACCTTGGCAATTGCATACAGTGGATACGAGTGTATCTTTTCGTAAACCGAATAATTATTGGTTGAAAAACGTATGCCGTATGGGCTATTTTTATGGCTATCCAAAAAGAGTTGTATGCTCCTGAGCGTTTTGCCTGTACCACTTTTAACTTCTATGGGAATAATATTTCGCTCGTGCTGAATAAGATAATCAACTTCAGCTTCGCTCCCACGTGCATCACGCTTCCAATAATATAAGTAAGCCTTTCTTGCCGAATACTGGTATGCAACAAGTTCTTGTCCAACAAAAGACTCAACCAGCATGCCTTTATTAATAACCTCTTGCAGAGCATTTAAAAGCCAATCCCCGGTTTTAAGATCAAGAAGAAATTGACTCAGTGCGACATCTAAAAAAAGTAATTTGAAAGTGTCCATATCCACCTGTGCCCCAAGTGGGACTCCCTGACCATCAGAGTGCATGACCCGGTGTATAACGCCTGCAGTAACAAGAAGATCCACACATGGCTCAAGCTCTCTTTTCCTATAATCACCAACCTGACTATATTTAAATTTTTTCCCAAGTTGCTGAGGAATATGCGAAAAAAGTACTTCAAGATACTTTATCTGATGACTTTTACCATATTTTACAAAATCATATTGATATGCCTCGCTCAGCCTTTGCGGAACATGTGAACAGGCACGCAGATTCGACTTTTCTAGCCAACACTCAACAGCCCTAGGCATCCCTCCTATAGCCAAATAATTCCCCAGAAGGCCAAAAATTTTATCATGAACAACTACAGACAATTCAGACTCAGCTGAATGCGATAAGATTTCTTTAACGATCATGATATGTCCAAGGGCACACAAAAATTCGATAAACGACATGGGATACATGTACAAGAACTGGACTCTTCCAACCGGCACACCAACCTGCTGAATAGCAAAATCAATTAAAGATCCAGCTGCAACAATATGCAATTCAGGCATTTTCTCATAAAAATAACGAAGCGCAGTAATCCCCTCAGGAACCGCCTGTATCTCGTCAAAAAACAAGAGGGTCTGACCAGGAATAACCTCTTTGTCTGTGATGGATGAAATTTCTCGCAAAATTCTTTTTGGGTCAAGATCCTGATCAAAAAGTGTTTTTGCCTTTTTATTATCCTCAAAGTTGATCTCTACAAAAGAAGAAAATGTTTTCCCGAGCTCTCGCACGGCATATGTTTTGCCAACCTGACGCGCACCCCTGAGCAAAAGAGGTTGTCGCATTGAGCTATTTTTCCACTCGAGCAAGTGATAATCGATTAAACGTTTCATTTTCTCCCCCTTTTTTGATAGAAACCCTGATTTTCAACCATCCATGGTTAAAAGATACGGTTATTATAACCATCCATGGTCAAAAATCAAACTTATCTACAAAAAAGTGCTATTTTGTAGCCAAAAACGCACTTTTTCCATGCAAGCCCCGTTTTCCACCCAAGCGCCCCCAGCGCCCCAAAACTTTGCCCATAAAACGAAAGCGGCGACGCAAATTGAGCACTCAAACAAATTGAAGACAAAAATATGCGACAGAACTTGAAGCGCGAGGTATCAAAGATATCCTAAAACAAGCAATCGCTTTTGATGGCAAAAAAGTACGTATCAAAGAAAAAAATTAAGTACAAGCTGAAATCCCATGTATAAAAATCAAGGTAAAAAACGCCAGCCATGCTGAAATAACAAAGATAAAATGCAAAAGACCCCCATAAAGCAGTAAAAACTGGCATTTTTATTCTAACCCTATTTTTTGGTCATAAAAATACAAACAGCGACGTTACTTTATCCCAGCAACGTCGCCGCCCAATTTTTCTAAACGTGATTAATTTAAACGTTTTTAATCTAAAAACGATTTAAGAAATTCTTTTTTCGTCAGAACCTCTTCTTTTCCCGTAACGGCTAAGCCGTAAATCGCTTTTTCTTGGTTTTCAACAAGTGCCCAGGCACGGTCACCATAACTATAATGCCACCACTCATAACCATAATTTACCAGTCCCGCGCTTGCAGCAGCAGCCAAAAGCATGTCCTAATTAAACAAAGTTAATTTGAGCCTGATACCATAACTGTTTCATTATCAAAGCGACGGTTCTGAGATTCGCGCACTTCGCGTTCTTGCTTCTTCTTCAGAATTCGTTCTTGCATCTCTTCCTGCGTTTCCACATCATCCTCTACTTCTATTACCGGTATTTCTGATCCTGGCAAACCCTGCGCACATTGTGGAAACATGCCGTACAAATCCGTGGCAAAACTAAAAGATGCTGATACCAAAATCATCGAAAAAGCAATTTTATAAACATTATTCTTTAACGTTTTCATGATCAATCCTCATCAGCCTGCGGGATCTGGAATACCATGTTGACGCAAGTAACACAAACATGTTACAATTCTGGAATATTATTAGGGAAAAATCATGAATAAATTTATAGCATACAAAGGTCGCTATTTTACAATTGAATGGTATTTTGACGACCGCGGCAACAGTAAAGCATTAGAATACTACAATTCGTTATCAATTGAAGAAAAAGACAAAACATTATACCTGTTTCGAACAATGGGCGACTTTGGGAAAATTAGAAACCAACAAAAGTTCAATTTTGAAGGAGACCAAATTTATGCCTTCAAGCCAATTCCACACCGTTTTTTAAGCTTCTTTTTTATTGGCTCAAAAATTATTGTGACCAATGCATTTGAAAAGAAACAACAAAAATTACCGCCCAGAGAAAAAGATAAAGCAGTAAGCTATCGCCAAGATTATGAAATACGTGTTAAAAGGGGAACCTACTATGAAAAGTAAAAAACCAATCAAAGTGACAAAAAAAACAACAAAAAAACCGCTCTCAACATATGACGAACACATACAAAGCTTAAGCCAAAAAGAGCTAAAAGCTCACGAAAAAGGCTATCAGGAATTCTTACTCTCAGAGCTGGTTATTGCAGCAATGCAAGAAGACGATGTTTCTGTTAGACAACTGGCAAAAGCTGCAGGAATTTCTCCTACAATTGTGCAGGAAATTCGCATAGGCAAGCGTAAGAATTTATCATTACAATCATTTTTTAAAATTTTGGATGCCTTGGGGTATTCATTCGTTCTCGAGAAACCAGGAAAAAACAAATCAAAAACTGAACGAATCACAATTTCGTATGCAACGGATACCCATCGAACCCAATAAA
>JBDRBF010000079.1:0-8417 GCA_043822925.1 bacterium | reverse complement strand
CTTAATAATCTTATAATTGTTCTCGATCGTGATGGTCAAGAAAATTCTATTAAAGCTTCAGGTCCTATGTGGAAAGAGATGCGTCAAGGATTAAAGAGTTTGGCTTCCTGTATTTTAGTAAGTAAAAATGTTATGTATCATATTTTAAAAGATGACAAGGATAACTGTTTTTTTAATGATTGGAAAATATGTGCATTCCATAAAAAAGGGGATCCATCTTCGTGGTCTGAACTACTTCTTCTTATCCCGTTCAAATACGACACATTAGTCAATCAAGTGACAAAAAAGACCTCAGAGTATGTTAATTGTTTTGATGCCGGAACAGAAACAGACAATATTCGAAAGAAACGACTTCTTTTGGCATGGCTAAAAAAAATGAATTCAACAAATGATATCGCGTGGAGTAATAATATAACAAGATGTATGGAGTTATTTGTTGAACTTGTTGAAGATGTGTCAAAAGAGGATGAGTGGTATATTTACCTGACAGGACATGGGGGAAAAAAGACGTTTATAGCTGATTTAAAGCCAAAAGAGCTTGCTGAGTTAATAGCTTTTATTAATAAGCATGATCAATTAGGTTTATTTCGGTGTGGTATGTTTTTTTTCTCCAGCTGTTATATTGGTGGCGTAAATCAAAAATCATTTAATACATTTCTTGATGAGCATAAGGACGTTATTCCATATTATTTCAGGTTTTCCATAGTCTTAGGTGGTTTTGAAGAGGGCATTACGTATGCAACCTTTATTGATTTTCTTGATTTTTTCCATAAGGCTCGAGCAATTAAAGATTGTACAGAAAGTAAAAATATAAAAGATTTGTGGGAAGAGTTTTTGAGCTTTTATGCTTTAACGCACTCACCTCGTTCAGAAGATTTTCATGCAAAATCAAATATCTCGCTTGTTCTTTTCCCCTATGGTATTCGCTTTGATGCTATTAATATTAATAACGTGTTGCAGGTTATCGGTCCAGTTTCTTATCAAAAAGCAAAACTGGAAAATAAGCCAATAACTATATCAAAGAGAAGAGCTTTTTTTGTTTATCCATCATATCTTGATATTGTTTTAAATCTATATCCTGAAAAACCTTTATATTATATGTGGCTTAAATATGCGCCATCGCTTTATGATGAGGTGAAAAACCGTCAAGATTATTACGAACAGCAACAACTGAATGCTTCCCTGCAGAGGTTGAAAAAATTAGGAGAAGAGATAAAAAATACACCAAAGTATTTTTTCACACAAGGGACATTTTTCAGCGATTTTCTTAAAGAAAAATTCGAAAGGCTTCTTAATATTTCTAAAGCTGACTGGCCCATTTATCCCGCTTTTATTCCCCAGAACAAGTTTGAAACTGTTTTTTATATGCAACAGGTTAATGCTTGTTTTTCTGTTGGCATCATGCAATGTGTTCGAGACCTCTTTTTTGATGTTGAGAATGATTTTCTTATAAAACGAACATTGCTTATCCAGACTCTTACAGGCGCTAACGATTTATTGGGATTATTATCCCTATCTCGATATCAAAAATATGAAAAAACCCCAAAAGATTATTGGTATAGTCATGCGTATGATTTAGAAGAGATGCTTCTTGGGAAAAAAGAAGAAACACTTACCTTAAAAAATGTAGTGTTATCGCTTAGTAATTATTATGATTGCTCTATTTCTTTTGAATATGGCGATAAGGCTTGGTCTTGTGATACACGAATTGATAAATGGGACTGGAGATTCTTTTCTAAAGATAAAACCGAACACACAACATTTTTTGATGCCCAAAAAAAAGAGTGTTCTGTTCGATCGTTAGCGTTATCTGGTGATGTAGATGCATATGAAACGATAGTCGAAAAAGCAAAGAACTGTTTTGCTGTTGATGATTTAAACAAAACGATTGAGTATCTTAATTTTTTTATAGAGAACAAAAAAGACGCCTATATAGCCAACGTTTTAGGTGATGTTTATGAAAAAGTTGTTAATGCGTTTAAACAAGAGAAAAAAGACGATAGAAAGAAATATATAAAATTCGTTTGTTGCAAAATAGAACAATTGCCAACAAAATATAAAGATGCTTTATTTAAAAAGCTCTATAACGAATTTCTTAAAAATCCCATAAGCTCGAAGCAAGATGTCGTAAAGGATGTTCTTAATGCTTTAGTTGCATCATATGAAAGTTCTATTATTTCATCAAGGACTCGGGAAGACCGAAAATCATATGAATATTCCGATAAATGCCAAGATATTGCACATTTTCTGTTTGCATTGCTTAAAGAAAACAATCAAAAAGACGTTAAGGCCTATGCTGATTATATTTTTGGAATGTCGAAACTTTCTTCTTTAGAAAAAGATCGAATATGTCATGAACTTTATGCTATAGCTAAAAAATATAGTGTGCAGAATGCATCTAAATCGACTTTGGCAATAGCAAAAAAAACGTTTGATTTTTTACTTGGCTACTCCTATAATCCCTTTTTGGGATTTGTTGTGTATAGATATAAAGATACGTACAATGATTTTGCGCGAATAGTAAAGGCATTTTTAAAATCCAAAAACAAAAAAATTATGGATGCTGGGTGTTTGTTTTTTGATCTGTTGTTACGTCATGAAAATTCTCTAGCCTCTGCAAAAACAATGAAGCAATATGCTGCTGGTTCAGCTGAAAAAATAGGGAAGCTGTTTGTTTTACGTATGGCTGTTGCCTTTAATGATGTGGCTCTGCTATTGAAAGAAAATGCAGAAGATGCTAAGGATGTTGTGAGGCTGTTTTGCCGAGAGTATAAAATCTTTATTGCTGAGTTTTATAAAAAATTTAGTGAATCTACAAAAACAGGCATTATAAAAAAACAATTGTTCTTTTGGTTTTATTTTATGAAAAATGATGAGAAGAGTACAAAGGTATTTAATTTTTTAGCTCGAGTTTTATTGGATAGTAGTAAGTTGTATGTTGTTAAGAGCAAGATGAAAAAAGTATCTGATGACGAGCACCGTAAAAAAATCGTTACTCAAAAAATGATTAATCTCGTTTCGCTTTCAGAATCTTCAAAGTCTCTGGCCGATTTTTATAAAAAGATAAAGTTATGGGCTAAAAATTATACCATTTCAGTACAGTAGATATTGGTGCCAATCTATCTTTAATCTTAATAATAATCTCCAGACGCTCTTGGTGTTTCTGTGAATTTAGAAAGAGTTGCTTGATTTAATTGATGATAAACACATTCGAAACAAGGATGATATCGCAAAAGCCTCTGTAGAAATAGCACAAAAACTTTTCCAAACGTTAACTTAATTGTCGTCATCGATGGGCTCTATTCGACTGTTGAATTTGTAAAGTGGTGTAGATGCAAAAACATCAAGCTGGAAGCCAGAATGAAAACATATAGACTTGATAAGCCGGAAGAAGCTATCAGACGCTGTAAGACGAAAAATATAGACTCTTTAACTGCAAGATTTTCTAGGATTCTATACGACAAAGCTCACGCTTGTGCGTAAGTCCTGATCATAATATTCTTTCAATTAAATAAAAAACCTGACATCTGTTTTTTATGACACATGCCAGGTTTTTAAATTTTTTGTTTGCGTTTATAGGCTATTGAGGTTTACAGGATGAAGAAGAGCAGCCTTTACAAGACATAAACATTGAGAGAATTGATAGCGTACCACAAAGTGCAACTACGCCATAAATTCCTTTGCCTACACCAACATTTCCTGTTAGTCCATCAATATAATCGACCAAATTAAAGTTCAAGAATACAACAAGTCCCCAGTTAATGGCGCCGATTGCCGTAACTAATTGTCCAAGAAAACACCCAACTTTACACATAACTATCTCCTTATAAATAAAACGCTAAAAAAACATTCCTAATTGTATTATAGGCCCGACTTTTTATTTTGTAAAATATTTACTCCCCAGTAGTCCTAAGCACTTCTACAAGTGACGTAAGACCACTGGCCACTTTTGCAAGTCCATCACAAATCATGGGCTTATACCCAGACAAAATAGCGCATGTCTTTATGGCAATGCCATCAGCCTTTCGTGCGATACAAGAACGCAGCTCTTCATTAATAATAAGTAATTCAAAAAGCCCCATGCGACCTTTATATCCAAAATTATGGCATGCCTTGCATCCTCTTGGTTCAAACATTGATGGTAATACAACCCCCATTTTGCGCGCGAAGGTACCAACATCATCGGGTACCGGAACTTCTTTTTTACATATATCACATAAACGTCTGACCAAACGCTGAGCGAGAACCCCCCCCAATGTAGAGCTGATTAAAAATGGTTCAATGCCCATTTCTAATAATCGTGCAATGGAACTAGGGGCATCATTTGTGTGTAATGTGCTTAATACCACATGTCCCGTTAGTGATGCTTGAATAGCAATTGAAACTGTTTGAATATCTCGAATTTCTCCAACCATAATAATATCGGGATCCTGTCGTAAAATAGCACGAAGACCATTTTCAAAAGTAAAACCAGCTAATGAATTTACTTGGCTTTGTGTGATACCTGAAATTTCGTATTCTACCGGATCTTCAATGGTAATAATGTTTTTCGTTTGATCATTAATCAATGAAAGAATAGCGTAGAGTGTTGTTGTTTTACCACAGCCAGTTGGTCCTGTGACCAAGAAAAAACCCTGTTGTTGGGATATTATTTTTTCAAGGTGTAATTGTATATTTTCTGGAAGCCCAATAGTACCTAGCGACAATAATCGCATACTTCGGTCAAGAAGTCGGATGACCATTTTTTCACCGCTAATGGTTGGATAGGTCGCAATACGAAGATCAATAATATGGTTATACGTTTTTTCACTATTATTTTTTTCACTGCCAAGCATTATTTTTATGTGGCCATCTTGTGGCAAACGTCGTTGTGCAATATCAAGGTGTGATAGTACTTTAAGGCGAGAGAGAATCGGGTGGGCTTGTTCATGTGATAGTGTTGCCATATGATGAAGTATGCCATCGATGCGATAGCGAATTGTAATCCCCGATTCTTCTGGTTGCAGATGAATATCTGAGGCACAAAAAGAAATAGCATTCCACAATAAGTCATCAACAAAAAAAACATTTTGATCTTGTTGAATACCCTGTTTTAGTTTTTCTTCTTGACTCCATAGAATATATACAAAGTCTGTACCAGTTTGGTTGCCTGCCACGATGCACCTCTTAGCTTAGTTTATAACCAATTAAAAAACCAACGGTGCTCGCAACGGTAACCAATAAATGATTTTTAACAAACTCAACACTTTGGTCAAAAAATGATTTTGCATCTCCGTTAGCAGACATGCCAACTATTTTTTTTAAGGCGACCCAATCAATCATGATAAGTTTTGAATATTCAAGCCCAAGAAGTACCAAAACGGTCACGAGAATTGAAAAAAGAATATAGTTGCTGTACCGCTTAAAAAGAAAACCAACAATAAAACTAATAAGAAAATAAATTCCGGCTTCAATCGCTTCTGCTGATGAACCTCCAACTCGCTCAGACCAACTCTTGATGCTAAAATCAGACCACCATTTTTTTGCTACATCAAACCATGCACCTACTTGTTCTCCAACTGCCATGTTTCTCCCTTTCTCTATATATATCCAGAAAAATCCCATTATTTAGCAACGTAGCAAAGATTGATTACAAAAATCTAGCATTTACATAAAAAAAAGGCAGAAGTTTAAAGCTTCTGCCTCACTCTGTATCCCGACGGATATTCCGATTAAGCAACCATGCCTTTTAATTTTTTTCCGGCGCGGAACTTAGGAACACGACGTGCAGGGATTTTAATTTTTTGGCCTGTGATTGGATTTACTCCAATACGAGCTTTGCGGTCAGCGATGTCGAACGTACCAAATCCTGTCAATACAACTGGTTTGCCTTTTTTCAAGGTTTTTTCAACAAGTGTAATGAAACATTCCAAAGCTTCCTTGCAAGAAGATTTAGGCATCTTTGTATCTTTTGACATTTGTTCAACTAGTTCAGCCTTATTCATATTAAAACTCCTCGTAATATAAAAATTTTATCTTTGTTTTATCAAACCTAACCAATGGTTTTATTACCTTACGTACATCATATAATTGTTGATAAGCAAGAATATGTCAAGCTTTTCGTCGTTGGTGCCGAGGGCCGGACTCGAACCGGCACGGGCTTTTGAAAGCTACCGAGGGATTTTAAGTCCCTTGCGTCTACCTATTCCGCCACCCCGGCACATAAAACTAGATATTTCAACACTTACTACTTTTGGAGGCGGCACCCAGAATCGAACTGGGGATCGGGGTTTTGCAGACCCCTGCCTTACCACTTGGCTATGCCGCCCTACCACAGAGATGCGTTGGCGTTGCAGTCAAGATGGTTACAGTAACGAATTTGCCGATGGCGTCATCGCTACCCTCGAGGTGCACCCGCAAACTTCCTTCTGTTCTTGCTAAGAGTTTACCATGCTCTAAGCGTTTTTCAACTAAACATGTAAAATTTTTTCCAATATTTTCAATGTTTCGTTCAAGAGCAATCTCAATTTGTCGCTCTTGCAGAGTAGTTAAGCGTTGTAATTTTACTGATGCAGAGCAGTTATCCGGCATATTGAACGCTTTTGTAAACTGTCGGCGAGAGTAAATAAAAGAATATGCTAAATTAAAACGAATTTTTTCTAAAGCATCCATAGTTTGTCCAAAATCGGTATCAGTCTCGCCCGGAAAACCGATAATTATATCGGTCGAAATGAAAGCATCAGGCATTCGGTCACGTAGCCAGCCAATTTTGGTATGAAATTCTTCTATGGTGTAATTTCTATTCATGGCTTTTAAAATTGTATTAGACCCTGACTGTATTGGAAAGTGGACATAGGCTGTTAATTTTGGTCGATGAGAGGCCATAACATCAAAAAGTTTTTCCGTCATGTCTTGAGGGTGAGGACTAACAAATCGAACCCAGAAGTCACCGGAGATCTGTGCAACGCGTTCTAATAAATCGGGAAATTGCACGCCTGTATCTGGATCAATATATGAATTAACGTTTTGTCCAACGAGGGTGATCTCTTTTGAGCCAAGAGCAACGTCATGTCTTACGCGATCAAGAATCTGCTCCATAGGATAACTTATTTCTCGTCCACGCGTGAAGGGGACGATGCAATAGGAGCAATATTTGTTGCATCCCGTCATGATGTTAATAAATGATCGCTTTACTTCTTGTGCACTACCCAATGATATTTCGTCATTGTTTTCGTGCATAGTCAGAAGTGTGTTGGGTTGGACATTTTGTTGCCAAGTGCGATCCTGTTTGCGCATTTCAAGAATAACAGCAGGGTTATTAAATTGCTTTGCTGTTTGTATTTGCACGATAAGATCATGAAGATATGCTCGTAGATGCGCAATATCTTCTTTGGCCCCATGAATGAATTTTATATGATCAAAGCGTTCAAACAATTCTTTTTTTTTGTAGCTTGCAACACACCCAATAATACCAATGGCTATATATGGTTTTTCTAATTTTAATGGCGCAAGTTCACCAAGATATGAACCCAGCTTTTGTTCTGCTTTTTCACGAACGGCGCACGTGTTTATAATTATCAAATCTGCTTCTTGTTCTGTGTAAACGGCAGAGCACCCAAGACTTATGAGGTATTGAGCAAGACCTTGTGAGTCGGCTACGTTTGCTTGGCAGCCATAGGTTTTGAAGAAAAAATTGACCATAGGTTTCTATCACTTTTCATGTAGGGTTTTTTGCTCGATTTTGTATGGTTTAAGTATAAAGGATAATGCAAAAAGCGCAAAAAACCCTAAAATCGCCTATTTTTTTAGTTTTGTGGCAAAGGATAAGAACTTTGCTTTTAGGATATTAAAGGCCGTTTCAAGATCGTCTTTTGGTTCTACCCATCGCATTTCTTTAATGCCTGGTTTAATTTCTACTTCTTGAAGCATCCAATTCTTTTTTACCCATTGTTTTTTCTTAACGCCATTGTTTGTTACCTCTTTTTTTATCCAATCGCTTTCTTCTGGCTTTGACGTCTTAATCCAATGCCATTTTTTACCACTTGGGCGGGTATCGTCTTTTTTTAGTTCCCATGCATAGCCTTTTTCTAGCTTGTGCTCTTTAATCCCCGTACCAAGCTCTTTTTTTGATTCAATTGACACAAGCGCTATTTTTTCTGTTTCTGTTTTAAGATTTGTCTTTAGATTTTTAAACTCGTTTTTATGGACCGTGAGATCTTTAGGTTTAAATTCCCATACGTGGGCAATGTTGCTTTTGTATTTTTGTAAAGCTTGTGTCGGACTATAGTTTAATGCGCTGTAAAGTGACCCCCATTGTCAAGACAAAAAATTAAATTTATTTAGGAGTCATGACAGCCTCCTGTTTCATAGGTTCGTGTTTCAAAGCAAAAGACTCAAACAACTGTTTTTTTGTTGGGACGTACTTTAAGTTATGAATA
>JBDRBF010000078.1:0-3984 GCA_043822925.1 bacterium | reverse complement strand
AAAGATTTTTTAGTAAAATCGAGTAAAACAAAAATTACGTACAAGCCGGGCGATAGATTAACCTGGCCAAACCAAACAGGATACTAAACAATGAACATGACCCGTCTTGTTAAACAAACATATTTGCTTGCGATATTCTCACTCTTTTTTACACATACCAGTACAGATTTACACGCATGCAAAATCCCAATAAAAAAAATCGTCTCAATCGAAAAAGTTACAGATATCTTTAAAAACCCAGCCCCTGACGCGTTATATATTTTTGATATAGACGATACAATATTAGAACCGGTAGACCTATCATCACAAACACGCTTCAAAAAAAATATACCCTTAATAAAAATAAAAAATTCTTTGTATAATTTTTTAAATAAAAAAAAGATATCAGATCAATTTTCTTTTTGGGAGCAAATCAGGCTTAAATCAAAAAACCAAAAAATTGAACAAGCATTAATCGACAATATTATTTCTCTACAAAAAAAAATGATCAAAACAATAGCCCTCACATCACGCTATACAGGCTTAATACATACAGTTTATAAAGAACAAGCAACATACAATGAACTTTTAACGTTAAATATCGACTTTAATACAAGCTTCCAGCAACAAAACATTCCTCTTGATTACAGCCCTGGCTCACTATTTTATAAAGGAACAATCTTCACGAATGGAATACCAAATCCACAGGAAAATCCAAAAGGACCTACCCTAAAAGCTTTTCTAAAAAAAATAAAAGAACTAGAAAACTTTGAACCAAAAAGTATCTACGTCTTCGATGATGATCTCAATAATGTAAGCTCTGTGGTAACAAGCATGGAAGAACTCGGAATCGAATGCCATGGGTTTTATTATACAGCTGCAACATCTAAAAAACGTAATAAAAATGAGATAGATTTTAATGTTGCACAAATTCAATATCAACTAATGATGGACTCCTGCAATTATGTCAGTTACAAAGAAGCACAGGAAATTCATGACCAGATCCATGAGCTGATAGGCGAAACAATTCAATCAGTACAGGAAAAAAACAACTAGACCTGATTAACATATAAACAAAAATAAAATACCCCCGAGCAGCTCACACCTATTCGGAGGTATTTTATTTTAATTTTTTACTTACCTTGTGTAACTTTTTTTTGCCATGGACACATTAAAAGAAGATGCGTCCAGAATTGAAGGCAGCTTGTCCTAAAGCATTCGCAACACCCCCAATTAACCTCCCCTTCAGTATCTTGACCATAGGAATTCTGAGCAAGCGCCTTATCCATTTGTATAAAACTCTTGGAAAGATTCGGATATTTATTTGTATTTTCTTGGCAGGCTTTCATCAATGCTTGAAACTTTTCAGAATCTACCGCTTTTGACAAAGTCAAATCAAGCAGGACTCCACTCACCGAACTAACCCCTATATTTTCACACGCAGCCTCAAGCACGTCTAGTTTCACCTTAGATTGCGCGTCGTCATTAATAATCATTTGAACCTGATTCGTCACATCTTTCTTTGACACTTCTTGCATAGCAGCAATTTGTGAAACAACAAAACTCAGAAGTACACACATAATAGATATACGCACTTTTGACATAAACTATTCCCTCATACAAAAAGAACCCAAATAAATACTCCCTCTTGTTAATTTTCTACAGCGAATGCTATTAGCGTATTCAAAAGTATCTTCATGAAACAATATTTTAAACAAACAAGACCCGCGTCGAAAACCTTAACGCAATCTATATATTTACTCACGATAGAATAAGGGCAATACACCCGAAGCTTGCGAAAACCTAACCTAAAATGGCACACTTATAGTATAAATACACAGAATATACGCGTAACAATCGCAGCTATACGCCAAGGGGGCAGACCAGCTAACGCTTAATTTAGGGGGGACGGACATGTTTATCAAAGGCTTTATCATTGGATTTTCTATTGCGGCTCCTATTGGACCTATTGGTTTATTATGCGTTAAACGCACACTGATAGGCGGACGCCTATCTGGATTATTTTCTGGACTTGGAGCCGCCGCTTGTGGAATATGTTACGGCACAATTGCCGCAATGGGAATAACCTCTTTTTCAAATTTCTTAATTACTCACAAAGCAATATTTCAATGCATCGGGGGCTTATTCTTATGTGGACTCGGACTCAATATTTTTCTATCACGACCAAACCCCATACAAAATCATGTATCAAATCATAATTTTCTCAATGATTTTCTCTCAACGTTCTTCTTAACCATCGTTAATCCATTAACTATTTTGTTATTTATCGCAGTGTTTACCAGTCTAGAAATTATCCCAGAACCCACTCATTATCTTCCAGGGCTAAAGCTCGTACTTGGCCTTTTTATAGGAGAAATGTCATGGTGGATTATCCTGAGCTTTATAGTCGGCTTTTTTAGAAAATCATTAACACAAGCCGGGATAACTGCTATAAACAAAGTATCTGGTGCAATTATTATTGCGTTTGGTTGTTGGGCCTTTTGGGGATTTTTGAAGAATATTTTATAAGGAGCGCTCATGAGTAAATCAAAAAAAAGTAAATCTTTGTCAAAAAACGAGATCTTAGATTTTTTGAAAAAAAATAAACTCTATATAAAAAAGGAATTCGGGGTTACCAAAATAGCCCTATTCGGCTCTTACTCACGCGATGAACAAAAGATTGCAAGCGACATTGATTTACTCATTGAAGCTAAAGAACATGATTTTAGAAAACGCATGCAACTCAAACGTTTTCTAGAAGAATCGTTCAATAAAAAAGTAGATGTCGGATATTTTGATGCAGTGCGCTTTGCCATTAAACGTAACATTCAGAAGGATTTAATCTATGCCTAAACGAAATATTAATTTATTTGTTCTGGATATTATTATCTCCATCGACCGGATAAAACGATATTCAAATGGATTACGAGATGGCGAAGCCTTAAGAAAAAATGAAACATTATGCAGCGCAATCGTAAGAGAGTTCGGGATTATTGGCGAAGCGATGAACCAGATACTGCAAACAAAAAAATTAGCAGCTTTAATTAAACCTGAGTGGCGAGATATCGTTGATTTTAGAAATGTTGTTATACACGAATATTTTGGATTGAGTTTCGATGAAGTTTTTAAAATCATCAAAAAAGAACTACCTGCTTTTGAAAAAGAAATTATCACTCTTTTTAAAAATCTCTGGGAAGAAGAATCAGTACAACAATCTTTTGAAGATACGTTAAAAGAATTACACTGGATGGGACGAGGCGAAAGCATAGAACACCTCACGCGTCTAAAAAAAACGCTCTTAAAAGACAAAAAATAACGCCATGAAAAATAGTTTCACATTAGTCGAACATAATCCAGAATGGAAATATGCCTACGCAATAGAAGCTGAAAAGATAAAAGATATTTTAGGCGCCCAGCTTCTTGAGATTCACCATATTGGAAGTACTGCTATACCGGGACTTATTGCAAAGCCAATTATTGATATTTTGGTTGTCGTCAAAGACATTAAAGCTCTTGATGTTTTTCAAAAGAAATTTGAGGCGCAGGAATATAAATGGGAAGGTGAATTTGGCATTAAAGATCGCCGCTTTATAAGAAAACTCAAGCCTGATATAAAAGACGAAAAAGAGGCTGACAGCATCGTACATATACACTGTTTCCAACTTGGCTCACCGGACATAACAAGACACTTGGCTTTTCGAGATTACCTTTTAAAAAATCCAGATAGCGTCAAACAATATGCAAAATTAAAACAAGAACTATTAGCCAGTGGCATCTCACGCGATCAATATCAAGACCAAAAAGCTGCATTTATTAAAGCCATAGAACAAACAACTCTAAAAAAAGAAAAAAGTAAGACATGAATTTTAAAAAAAATATTATTGGTTTATACGGCCAGCAAGGGCAAGAATGGATCGATAATTTGCCTAAATTAGTCGAACATATCGCAGCACAATGGGATTTAGCCCAACTTGAGCCCATGGATAACTTGTCGTTTAATTATGT
>JBDRBF010000077.1:0-3629 GCA_043822925.1 bacterium | reverse complement strand
AAATTCTGCTTCTCGGCCTATTTCCGCCAAAACTTGCTCACTAGAAAAGTACTCAAAAATAGAAACAATCGTTTTCTGATGCTCTTTTGTAATCTGTTTTTGCAATAAAGCAATAATTACTTCAAGTAAAATCCCATGATTCTTATTTTTAAATACCTGATCTAGACGAGCCAATTGCCCCTGAATGTTTTTTACACAAAACAAATTTAACAGATCTATCGTTGTTTGAATTAATCCCTGACTATTCTTGCACAAATTTAATAATTCTTTTTGAGCTTCGGCATTAACCCACATCGAATCAAAACCTGCTTGCGCAGCCTGAGAGCAAGCAACAATCGCTTTATCCCCAGGTCTGCCGGCAATCCCAAACCATTTAAGCTCAAGAATCTGCCGATCTATATCGCCTTCCTCAAAACTGAGTTGTAAATCAATCGCATGTTCATCCGCTTCTGAATCATGCCACACAGATTGAACTAATTTAACACCTGCTGCTATAAACTTTTTAGACTTTTGCAAAAACGCACGAATCTGGCCGATCTCTTGTCTTTGTATTTTAAGCAGAGACCTATCTACTTTTTCCAGCTCCCCATTAATAATATGTATCACCTGTGTAATAACAGTATCGAGCGGCTCACGTCCTGTATATAATTTTTGCTTATCGTAAACAACTTGGCACAATGCAAAAGCCTCATCATAATTTGCAAGCGTTAAACTATTTGACTCTTGCCCAACACGATCTGTAATAATTTTTAACGCTCTCACAGCTCGCTGAAAATGTAATAATTTATTATCCTGCTTATCGATTTCATTTATTTGATCTTTAATAAGCCGTAAACTATCCGTGATTATCTTATCATCACCAATTTTCATAGATTTCATATTCTTCAAAAGATATAGCGCATTCTCTAATGTAGGCTTTGGCTGCTGCATGCTTTGCACGCTACAAAAGCAGCAAAAGAAAACACCTAACCCAAACCCCAATAACCCAAGAAACTTCTTCATACTCTCTCCCACACAAAATAGACCTAAAATCATCCATTAATAAACCAAAACTCATCCATTTGGCTCAAACGTAACAAAGAGTTCCGCCAACAAACAATAGTTCACAAAATATTCCTATATAAACATAAAAAAACAGGGCTCTCGAAGAATCGAAAACCCCGTTACGTTAACAAGCCTAATTTTATAAAAAAATAAACGTTAAATACAACACTATTTATATTGCTTTTTTAACTTCTACCAACTTTTCTGCCAATTTTATAAGAGAATTTTTGTACACCTGTAAAGCAGTATTTAACTGAGCAATTTTTCCCGACAATTCATCATTTGGTCTAGGTAAAACAATAGGCTCAACAGGCAATACTGGTATGGCTAGAGTCTGTGCTTTTACTATTTCATCGTATATTTTTTTTGCACGGTCCCGAATCTCGTCTGTATCACCATCACGAGTTAATATTTCTACAATAGTCTTCACAGTTATATCAACTTTTGCAGCCGTCTGTTTTTCCACCAACTTATCGCACATATCAAGAACGTTAACCTGTAAGTTTTTAAAATCACCTGTTAACTTTGGCTCCATAGATTTGAGTATTTTAAGAGCCTGATTTATAGCCTTTGAATATGCGTTTTTTACCAGCCCTAAACTCAGATCCAACAATTCTGGTTTTTTTGACAAACTTACATCAACATCTGGCAAAAACGGAACCCATGTCCTCCATCCACCTCGAGAAAATTTATCAATAATCTTAACCGCCAGTTTTTTAACATTTTCAACTAAGTCTTTTTTAACACAGTTATTCTTTAATTCAACACATAAATCCAACACATCTTTTTGAATATCAATATCCGTTTCAACATGCAATAAACCTGCAGTCAAAAATGCCTCAAGAGCACGAATAACAACAACTTGCCCCTGTTCTGTTTTCACGAATTTTAGATAAAAATTTAACAATTTCTTCTGAAAATCTTGAGATATACTAGAATCCAAAGCGCCCTTTTTAGCAAAGAATTCAATCACCTTAAGCAAATCTTGGTCAGCCCCCAAGCCACTATCAATTATGTCTGCACTTAACATTAATAACTCTTTTTTTACGTGATCAAAATTTATTTTTGAAAAAGCTGTTATTACGCCGCACACTTCTTTTATACCAACTTTTGCCGCCACTAATTCGCGGCATAAAGACAACAAGCGTTTTGCAGTAGCCTCCGTTTCTATTTTCTTAGATAAAAGCACAACCAACTCAAGCGTTTTCTGTTCCATATCAACTTTTCCCGCATCGTGTTTAATTAATAAAGAACACAATAAAAACAATTGAGCCTGTAATTCAGGGGTAAGATTTTTTTTAGTTTTAGCAGTTAGTTTTTTTATAAAAGAACTAATAACTCCCGGAACCTGCTCTTTTATTTTTAATAATAAATCTTTTTCTCTTACTGTTTTATCAGCCTCTTTCACGTTTATATGCTCAAGCAACTGCCAGTACATTTCGGGCAATCGGTCATAAAGATCTGCAGGCATTTTTCCTGTTTTTAATTTTCCCCCAATAATAGCCAAAAAGTCATTCGCAGTCGCAACGTCGCTATCAACCAGTATCCCACCTGGCGCACAATCTGCACACATAGCCATACAAATTTCTATCCCAAGCAATAAAAACTCAGAACTATACGCATCGCCCTGATTTGTAATAAAATAAGCAAACGCTTTAACACATTCAGGAAAATAGCTATGTGTTTTCTTGGCAAACTGCGCATACAACGCTAATATTTTTTTTCTACTGGCTTCTTTAACTTTACCCAAACCTTCATTAGTAACCTTAATAAAACCTTCTTCCATCCCTACGGTTTTTTGATCAGCAAAATAGACAATCATATACGGCTTTGGATCCAACCACCAAGTTTGCCCTTTTTGCATTAAAACCAAACACATATCAAGCAATTTGTCCTGTCTCTTTTCTAGAAGTATTTCAAAAATATCTTTGTCATCAACAAATAGCTTAAATATCTCTTTAATTGGTTTTGCGACAACAATCTTTTTATCATACTTATCATCACGCTTAATCAACTCCCAACAAAAATCGAATAATTCAGGAAACACGCTCTTTATACCATCTTTTATGTTCGCTTTATGTTTCACAAACAATTGCACCACTTGAACAGCTCTATACAAACAATTTGGCTGCCCAAACGTCCACGTATCACTTTTGATAACAAGATCATCTTTAAAATAACCTAAACGTTCTTTATGTTCCTTAGACGCCCAATCTACAAAATTTGTGCCTAAAGCATTCTTCCACTCTAAATATTTTTGTGTGGCGCCTGAAGTCCACGTTTTCTTAAAAACCCCCTTTAACCCCCATTCAACCAAGCCCATTTTTTCCCAGTCATTCTCTCCCGGCACAGTTTTTTCTTGAGCCTGCATACCATGTAAACCAGAAACTCCCAATATACTTTGTACAAACGTCGCTATAATAAAAGCACATAATAATTTACTCACACGCTTCATACTCTCTCCCTAACAAAATAATGCCAAAAAATATACGTACAAGAGTTCTTTGGATAGTACTCCTGTATTAAAAAATTAATTAACAGGAGCCCCAGCACCAAGATTTCTCACTTCATATAACCCTTGAGCT
>JBDRBF010000076.1:0-6566 GCA_043822925.1 bacterium | reverse complement strand
AGATCAAGCGTCACTTGAGTATCAGAATTGTGCAACGTAATCGGGTATATGATATTACCTATACCTGTAATACTATTGCCACTATTAAAAACATACAAAAGTTTAGGATAATTCCCACGACGCATAGAAAGGTGATCATTTTGATAAAGTGCATCGTAATAATCGTTTAACCGCGTACAACTTATATTATATTCAGTGCCACTAAATACAACCGGGCAATCATCGAGTATCAGTTTTTTATCCCCAAAAACAGTCACATAGTTATCGCGTGCCAATTTAAGTGTGACGTTTTTAAAATTAATATCCTGTAAGATGTGAAAAACAGTTCCCGGCGTTTCGTGAATAAACTGAACATTAACTTCATTAGATAAGAAATTTGCTTCTCCAACAACATTGTAAACAGCTTGTCCACCAGTAAGATTAAACGCTGCTTCCGGATATAATTTTAATTTTATATTCCCATCAAGTGTCCCGTCGCCAAGAACAAGCGCCCCATCGACATGCGTACAGTGAGCGTTAAAACGAACTTCTCCATCACCAAGCACCGTGCCACGCGTTAAAGACATTCCGGAACTGGTGATACTTAACGTGCTATTTTCCATAGTTAAGCGTGATGTTTTATCTGCAAAATAAAGTGGCTCTCGGTCATCAAAACCATTTTTTCTACCCATACTCACTGTTATAATATCGTTCAAACGCCACGCAGAATCAGATTCTATTGTACTGGTTAATGCTGATTCGTAAGAAAAAACATACGGACCAGCAAAGTTAACATCGTTTTGGAACGTAAAACTACCATTCGTAAACGTATAATCTGAAGTAAGTACCCAGCGCATATTATCTAAAATTAATTTTGAGCTATTATCAACGCACCACATAGAACGCTGTATAACACCATCAAGCTCTGTATTGCGTATCTTAAGCGTTGTATCATGACCAACAATAATATGCCCACTTGGTCCAAAAATAATTCTATTACCACGAGCATCTATCGAACAGTTACCAAAAAACTTCGCAGTACCGCTCAAGTACAAATCTGCACTCAAAAATAATTTCACATCTTTAAAAACCGTATCATAACCAAGCGGGAACCCGGTAATACTCGTACACAAATCAAGCTGATGCTGATTACCAGAAAAAACTCCAGACGTATTAAGTACGGTATTGTTTTGAAATATTAAATCAGTTCCAAGATAGATAGTGCCACCGTGCAAACTAACATCACCAGAAACAGGATAAACAGACGCAAATGTACAGGTTGTGCTAGAATCTTGAAGCAAAAACCCATTTTTAAAAAAACCAAATGTAAGCATATTATTATCAAGATCTATTGCCGGAAACGTGACAGGATTTTCAATAGAAACGACTGTATCTGACCCTTTGGTTAGGCAAAACAGATTGCTAAAATTTATAACAGATACGACAACCAAGAATGCTATAGAAAAAATATTATATTTCTTCACAACTACTCTACCCTTTTTATCTTGTCATCCTGCCAAAACTCTACACAAAAAAGCCCTGTAAGCTTGCTGGTAATTTTTTGTATGTTACCAATTGCAAAATACGAGAATAATCAAGTTGAGAATACGTATTCCAAAACAAAATAGTATTATTCTGTAATTTGTTTTTATTTATTTGTGATAAACAGGTCGAAAATGCTTTTCCTGAATATAATGGATCAAGCACTATGCTTTCTGACGTTTGCAATAACGCGATATCTTGCGCGACTTGTTTACTCAGAACATCAGTATCTTTATAAAAATCGCCATTTATTTTAACACTACTTTGGCAAACACTCGCAATAAAAGTCGGATCTAAAGAAGTAAGAAGTTTTTGCGTCGCTTGTATTAAGAAATATAATGCTTGTTCTTCTGCCCGTACATCTACTCTGGCACAAACAACTTTGCTTTTAAGCCCAGCAGCAGCCAGTCCCAAAATTAATCCGGCAGCTGTTGACATAGTACCAACCGGCACAAAAATATAATCCGGCTCAGGCATAAGCCCCTGACTTATCTGATCTTTTAACTCAAACGCAGCATTAACATATGCGATGGCTGACAATTCATTTGATAAACCAGCAGGCATAATATACGGGTAATAACTATTTCTACGTTCAAATTCTAAAAATAAATTAAGTGCAGCCGTATCCTGAAAAAGAGCACTTGGATGATAATGTATCTCTGCTCCATAATAAGCTGTTGCACGTAAATTATTGCGTATAGATTCAGAATTTTCATCGCCACTTAATATTGCTATCGTTTTCATATTTAATTGTTGAGCACAAAGAGTAAGCGCAAGCACACTATACGCTTTAACATCGATCGTTGATATAACCGTTTTAGCACTATTTGCACGGGCATCGGCAAGTAAAAATTCTAACTTACGAACATGATTCCCACCAAAAGAACTATTAATTTGACCATCATCTTTAATATAAAAATTGGGCACACCAATCGATGCGCCCAATTTAGTACATTTTTTTAACGGCGTGGGCAAATTACCCAAAGAAAGATAATGCAATTTATTTGCAAGCACAGGATATTGTTTAAAGAGACTTACTGTTGCAATATCTGCAGGTTTATTACTTGTTGGAATGGTTCCAACTGGCTTTTGCCATAAGCAGGCTTCATATAATAGCCGGTCAAGATAATTTGCTGCGTAAACATGAAAAAATAAAACATGTGAACAGATAAATATACTTGTGAAAAGTACCCATTTTTTTCTTACTGATCTCTTCATTTGCTTCTCCCCTTTTCAATTTTTTACACTACATGAATTTTCTAAAAAAACAACATGTAAAAAATAAGACGAGACGTCATCCGAGACATTATCTGGGATCCAAGTCCAAATATCCTTTTCCTGGGGCCGCACGCGTCTAGCGACGTGTTTGTGCCCAGGCTACAAGAACCATTTCAAGCCTACGGCTTGATGATATGAAATAAAAAACAACTTAATAATCTGCCTATGTCGCTGGCAACAACATAATTTTTGCTCTTTGATACAGACTGAATTAAAATAGCTCCAGACGTTACATTTAGTACCACTAAACGCAAGCGCACTTTACATTTAGTACGAAATCATGACAGCATGTAATATTTTAGTCAAACAAGCTCAATTCTCAGTAAATTTCAAACTCACTTGAAATTTACATAAATACATGTAAATTAAATATAAATTAAATCACAATAATATTTCATTTTAGATCGGCAGCTTTAATGAACAGAACAAAGTTAGAAAAACAATTACAAAAACTTGGATGGTGGTTAAAGCGACATGGAAGCAAACACGACATTTGGACCGATGGTGATGCAGAAGAACCTATCCCAAGACACAATGAAATTAACGTATACTTAGCAAAAAAAATTTTAAAACAAGCAAAAAATTCAAAAAAAAGAGGAGACCTATGAAAATCGCAGGAATAGTTTGGAAAGACAAAAAAGACAATCTCTGGCTTTGCGAAGTGCCGCTACTAGACTTAGCAACTCAAGCCCAGACCAAAGAAGAGATCGCAGAAATGGCTAAAGACGCCGTTGAATCGTTAGTTAACGATAAAAATTTTTCAGTCACTGTATTTTTACAAAAAGATTCTTTGTATCTTGAAGCTAATGATCAAAAAAAACTTATTTCTCTCATTCTTAAAAGACAACGCAAAAAAAATAAATTAACACTGGAAGAAGTTGCCGCACATTTGCATGCAAAATCAATCAATGAATATGCCCAATATGAAAAAGGAGACCATCAGCCAAGTTTTGAAAAATTTGAAAGATTACTCCAGGCAATTGATCCAAATATTCAGCCAGTTATCTCTTGTTTGCCCATAAATCCAACAATAAAATAACTCAATGGCCATATCTAACTATAAACTAAAAGCGCTCATTCAATATCCGGGCGCATAGCTTTAAACACTTTACATAATATTTACAGTACCAACAGAACCTGTTAGTTTGGTACTGTAAAATCAAAAAATGCGATTTGCAGTACCAAATATAGCACCGGGAGAGTATAAAAAGCATGCCAAAACATAGACCTAATACGTTTATCGGACGAAAAACAGAGCTCGCCGAGCTTGAGCGTTTTACTAAAAAAACGTCAGCTTCTTTTATAGTCGTACGAGGCAGAAGGCGAATTGGTAAAAGCCGATTAATAGAAGAATTCGGCAAGAATTTTGATGCTTTTTATAGTTTTATAGGGCTGGCACCTGAGAAAAATGTAACAAAACAGCATCAGCTGGAAGCTTTTTCTCTCCAGATCGCACAACAATTTAAAACGCCAAGAGCCCGTTATGACGACTGGAGCGATGCATTATGGGCTGTTGGTGGGCACGTACAGTCAGGAAAAACGTTATTATTGTTCGACGAAATATCTTGGATGGGATCTGAAGATCCAACATTTCTTGGGAAGATTAAAAACTTTTGGGATCAGCATCTTAAAAAAAATGATCAGCTTATATTTATCGTGTGTGGATCCGCATCCTCATGGATCGAAAAAAATATCTTAAGTAGCACCGGATTTTTAGGACGAATTTCATATACACTAACGCTTGAAGAAATTTCGTTACACGATTGCTCCCTTTTTTGGGGGGCAAGCTCAAAACATATTTCTGCATACGAAAAGCTCAAGATCCTTTCAGTTACAGGCGGCATTCCAAAATATCTTGAAGAAGTTGATTTTAAACTAAGTGCTGAAGAAAACATCAAAAATCTATGCTTTAAAAAAGGTGGTTTTTTGGCAAACGAATTCAATAACATTTTTTCAGATTTATTTTTGCGCGATAGTATTTTGTACCGAGAAATTGTACAAAATTTGGTTTCCGGATCAAAAGAAGCTCTAGAAATTTGTGACACTTTAAATATCAAGCAAACGGGAAGATTTAGTGAGTATCTTGCAGAGCTAGAACTAGCCGGATTTATTAAACGAGATTATGCATGGCACATCGAAAGTGGACACGACTCAAAATTAAGCAAATATCGCCTGAGCGATAATTATTTACGATTTTACTTAAAATATATTGATAAATACCAAACAAAGATTGCACGAAATAGCTTTACCATAAAATCAATAAGCAGCTTGCCTGAGTTGCAAACAATTATGGGATTGCAATTCGAAAACCTCGTGCTCAACAATCGCAAAGAAATTCACAAGATACTTGGACTACGTGCAGAAGATATTGTCTCTGAAAATCCATATTTCCAAAGAGCAACAAAAAATCAACTTGGCTGTCAAATTGACTACATGATACAAACCAAATTTAACACGCTGTATCTATGTGAAATTAAATTTTCAAAAAATCTTGTTAGTACAAAAGTTATTGAAGAAGTAAATCAAAAAATTGATCGCTTAAAATTCCCGAAAGCTTACTCAATACGGCCAGTACTGATACATGTTAACGGTGTTGAGACTGACGTTGAAGAATCAGACTTATTTGCGGCGATCATTGATTTTGGCAGCTTCTTAGATAAGAAATAACCCATAAAATAAAAACAGTGCATCAGTATTCAGTATTAAGTCGACTTAATTGCTGAGCACTGTTTTTATTACTTAACTACGATTTACTCACACACAAGTTCACTATTTTGATACAACCTGTCTCACTCGTTCTAAATACTCAACACTCTCAATGCGCCCCTTATCTTTCAACTCCTGGACTCTGTCTTGAAACGCAACTTTCCAATCACCATCAGAGCTCAAAAATCGTACCAGTTCGAACATACACAATTTCCTTTAGAATTTGGCGCATAATAAATTTTCTCACGCTATCAAAATAACCAACATCAACAGTTCGCCCAAAAGCCTCTTCTAAAAACTCTTTGAGATCATACCGTTTATCAAAATCATGCTCTTTCATATCGATTAACAAATCAATATCGCTATTTTCGGTCTCTTGGCCACGGGCAAAAGAGCCAAATAGCGCAATTTTGGTTACCCCAAAATTCTTCTCTAACACATCTTTATGCTCTCTCAAAAACTGCAGAATCGTCGTTTTATTAACTTCGTGCATTTTTCCTGAGTTCATAACATTACCACTTCTTATTTACACGCCAGTTCGATACTTTCATAATTCTTATACTGTTCAAAAATATCTTTTGGCCAGACAGCCTGAATATCGATAATCTCTTTTCCAGATTTATCTAGTACCGGCTCAAAGTGTGGGTAAATTAACGCAAAAACTTTTAAGTCGCCAACGATAGTTTGTTGGTTTTCTTTCAAGATTTTCATATATTCCGGATGACGCAATGGACGCCCATAGGTCTCAATCAAGCCTTTGGCGCCAAAAATATTACCGGTCGACTTTATAGCCTGTACATCAATCATGAGATTTTTAATATACTCTTTTGTCTTGCCCAAATCTTTTACGCTCAATCCAATTACTGTGCATGTTTTTTCAGCACCATTATCTTTAATTAAAACTTGTTCTTCTACAAAATCAAGACAATTATGATCAACTAAATAGTTCATAATTGTACAATTGGCCAGCGCATGTTCGCCCGCAATTTGAGTCGCCCCATCACTTTGTTGCATATATCTACGCAACCCTGCACCAGCCATAGCCAAAATTAATTCTGTTT
>JBDRBF010000075.1:0-3421 GCA_043822925.1 bacterium | reverse complement strand
TGAGCTTGTGATTGGCTTGTTTGATTCATACGATTAAACTCCGAAAAAATGTGCCCGGCAGGACTCGAACCTGCGACCTACGGATTAGAAATCCGTTGCTCTATCCAACTGAGCTACGGGCACGAACTTGATGTTTTTTTTTAAAAAGATGGTCGGGGCGGCCAGATTCGAACTGGCGACCCCTCGCTCCCAAAGCGAGTGCGCTACCAGCTGCGCTACGCCCCGACATAGTAATTTTTTTCTAGATTCTTTGTGATCTCAGCTTTTTTCTCTTTTTACACCCTCAGCTCATACTTGCCAGATCTTGGTGTGGTCTTTACTGGGGCGAGCGACGGGTCTCGAACCCGCGACTTTCAGAACCACAATCTGACGCTCTACCAACTGAGCTACGCCCGCCATGCAGCGTAAAAGCCCATCTAAAAGCCTTTAACGTACAAACATTATAAGATTTTCTACGCAAAAATCAAAGATCTTTTTTTTATTTTAGAAAAAGATTCTAAACCAATCATAGTCTTGCTAAGAAATTAGTAACATTTAATTGCACGCTTTGTGCCTGCCTGTCAATCCATTCTAAAGCGCTATCTCCCATTTGCTCCCGTTTTTTAGAATGTTTTAAAAGCATATAAACCTGAGAATAAAGTTCATCTTTTGATCCAACTTTAATAAGAGCCTGGTTTTGCTGTAACTGGTCGGCAACAATTTTACACTTGTCATAAAACGGCCCGATTAAGCTTGGTTTGCCCCAAACGGCCGGCTCAAGCAAATTGTGCCCACCAACCGGAACGAACGTCCCTCCAAGAAAGAAAATATCAGAGAGCGGGTACATATAAAACAATTTACCAAGCGTGCAAACCAGTACAATATCATGCATAGGCAAAATGCTATGAGTTAACTTTTGAAGCATAAAGCGCTGATCAGATAACTCAGGAGTCTTCTCATCCCACATAAAAAAACGATATTTTGTTGCCGCAACTTTTGAAGCAAGCTCCTGTTTCCAATGAAAGTGCCGAGGCGCAAGCATAAGCTTTAAATCTGGGAACTCTGGCTTAAGCCGCTTAAAAAGTGTCAAATATACGTCAAGTTCTCCCGGATGCACCGATCCAACGAGTAAAACCGTACAACTCTTATCGCTCAAATCTAATTTACTTAACTCTAAATCTCGCTCAATATGAGTTTTTTTTATCGCAACGTTAAAAGATTTGATATCGCCAAGCACCGAAATTTTATCAGTTGGAATGCCTAGATCTCGTTCAAAAGCTAAAGCATCGCAACAACTTTGGGTGTAAATATGCGTAAAAATATTAAATAACGGCGCAAAAAAACATTTTAAGCTTCTCATGCGCTGTTGCGACCGTTCATGCAAACGGGCATTTAACAAATACACAGGTACACGCTTAAAACGAGCGAGCATTAAAAAGTTCGGCCAAATCTCAGCCTCTATAATAATAATTGCCCGTGGACGTATGCGCCTAAACGCAAAAAGCATGCATAATAAAAAATCATAGGGCATATAACTGATATAATCAGCTCGCACATTTTTTTGTGCCATTTCTTTTCCAGCTCGAGTCCCAGTCGTCACATAACAAAGACTGCCTGGATACTGGTTCTTTATTTGATCAACCAGATACTGAATAGATAAGACTTCACCAACAGAAACAGCATGGATCCAAAAACTCTTTTTACCTGCCAGTGTCTTTGGCACTAAACCAATTCGCTCTCTAAAGTTACCAAAAACAGGTTTGCCCTTTATTTTACGCATGATTATATACACACAGATAATAGGCAAAGTTATTATTTGGACAACTTGATATACAAGAAAAATAATCAAAAGAGCCATATATATATTTTCTCATTAAAAAACAAATTAAACAGCTGATCGCCAGGCATTTTTGCCCTATTTTTCGTTAGGTTTTCGATTATAAGCAACTTTCACCTGTATCGCAAACTAATTATCAAAATCAATCGATCGTTATTATAAAGGGCCCATTCTGGACCCTCTATAATAACATAACTAAATCCTAAAATTATTGAGAACCGAACAGGCTAAAAACTAACGAATTTTTACAACTTTTATATCATCATCAGTTAAGAAATTCTTACGCAAAAACGTAATGGCCCCAGCGCGCGTCTCGATCGCCTTAATCCCGTTTTTCTTGGCAAAATCAAACAAATTAATCAAACTCACGCTAGCCTGTACCTGTACATCGTGCGAAATAGATTCACGCTGCTTCTTCTCCCAGCTTTCTTTATCTTCTTTTGGATCTTTATTATCTGGTTTATCTTTCTTGGCTTTTGCAACATCTGTAAACCCGGTATCTTCAGTTGCTTTAAAAAGCTTACTCCAAAAACCAGTTTTATTTTCTTTTTCTTCTTCTTTAGCTTTATTTTGCACTTCAGCAAGCGTAATATGGCTCTTAAGTGAACTTTCTTTACCGTACAACTCATTCACCCATTTCATCTCTTGTGATGGGGTAATTTTAGGCAAAATCGTAAAATCTGGTTTAATACCGATCGCCTGTATAAGTTCGTTTATAGGCAAATAATACAACATAGTCGTAAGCTTTAACGCACAGTCATTTTTTATTGGTATAAGTTCTTGCACAGAGCCCTTACCAAAAGTCTCTGTACCTATCAAAAACACCTTAAGATGCTTATGTTTATCTGTTTGATTTGAATGATAACGCAACGCCCCTGCAAGAATTTCTGATGCTGAAGCCGTAAAATTATCGACCATAATAAAAATAGGAACATCACTAGCGAGCACAGGATCTTGCGTCGTGCGATATTCAGCAATTAACTTGCCATTATTATCACGCGTTGAAACAACCAAAGAACCTTTATTAACAAAAAGCCCCGCCATTTCTATAGCCGAATCAAGCGTGCCGCCAGGATTGCGACGTAAATCAAGCACAATGCCCTTACACTTGCCTTTATTCGCTTTTTGCAAAATATCTCTAACTTGCTCAGCCGCAACCTCATTAAATACTTTTAACATAACATAATAAACATTCTGTTCTTCAAAGAAATAACAAGAGGACGTTTGATCTTTAATTATCGACCGAACTACTTTGAATTCTAATGGTTTCTTCTTTCTAATTAACTTAATCGTAACAACAGTGCCTGTTTTGCCTTTTAATAAATTTACAACCTCGTCGCCAGACAAGCCCTTAAGTTTTTCGCCATTAACTTCAACTATTTTATCCCCTGTTTCAAGCCCTGCTTTAAATGCCGGCCCATCTTCTATAACGTCAATAATATCAAGCGTCTCATCTTCTGGATTTTTAGTAATAACACTAACGCCTATGCCGGAAAACTCCCCTTTTGTTGACTCCATCATCGATTTATAACTTTTTGGCATAAAAAAAGAAGAATGTGCATCAACCTGACTTACTGCTGCCTTAAGCGCATCTTGAATAAATTT
>JBDRBF010000074.1:0-17162 GCA_043822925.1 bacterium | reverse complement strand
GCTCCCTGTAAACGTGTGCTTTTGATTGGTGATGCCATGCTCGATGAGTATGTTTTTGGCTCTGTGTCGCGTATTTCACCAGAAGCCCCGGTTCCGGTTGTTAAACAGGAACGTGTTGAGTGGCGACTAGGTGGGGCGGCTAACGTAGCTGCCAATTGTCGGCATATAGGCCTTGATATCGATGTTGTAGCTTTAATTAACGAGTCTGATTTTGAAGGCAAAAAGATTTGTTCTTTATTTACAAATATTGGTCTTAATCCAGCTTCGCTTATCTCTGTTCACAATCGTCAGACGACGTGCAAACGGCGTATAATTTCTGGTACGCATCAGTGTTTACGTATTGACCATGAAAGCGAAGAACTATTAAGTCTTAAAGAATTTGATGCGATAAAAGAACGTATAGATGCGTGTTTTGCCCCTGACTCTGTTGTTTTAATTTCTGATTATAATAAGGGGGTTGTTGATTCGCGTGTCATAGCGCATGTGGTCCAAAAAGCTCGTGCGAGTAATACGCTTGTTCTGGCCGATCCCAAAGGGCCTGCGTTTGAAAAATATCGGGGTGTGAATTATTTAAAGCCTAATTTAGCGGCGTTTGGCCAGATGGTGAAACATTTTAATTTGTCGCCAGAAGAATCTATGGATACTAATGCTCGCAAAATATGTGATTTATTAGCACTTGATGGGCTTATTGTAACGATGGGTGAAAAAGGCATTCGTTTTATATCGCACACTCAAGATATTTTTTCTCCGGCAATCAAACGGGAAGTTTATGACGTTTCTGGTGCAGGAGATACAGTGTTTGCATTTCTTGCGTTAGCACTTGCTCATGATATTTCTATGAAAGATTCTTTGTGCTTAGCCAATATGGCGGCATCTGTTGCTGTTTCGCACATGACGACATATGCCGTAAGTTTAGAAGAGCTTATTGATAAAGAACTCGAAATGTCTGAAAAAGTGGTGCACAATTGGGCTCGTTTGAAAATTGAACTAGATTGGCTTAAGTCTGAGGGAAAACGTATAGTATTTACTAATGGATGCTTTGATTTGTTGCATTCAGGCCACATACATACACTTGTTGGCGCAAAAAAACAGGGAGACATTCTGGTTGTTGCGCTTAATACTGACGAATCGGTTAAACGCTTTAAGGGGCCTGCCCGCCCAATTAACGACTTATTAGAACGTGTTTCTGTAATGTCTGCTATAGGTGTAGTTGATTTTGTGACTTCGTTTGCTCAGGATACACCACGAGAACTTGTTGAGTATTTGCAGCCTGATGTTTTGGTTAAGGGTGGAGATTATAAAGCTGAAAATATTGCTGGGTATGATGCTGTAATAGCGTATGGCGGTGCTGTTAAAATTATAAATTACATAGCTGATAAATCGACGACAAAAACAGTTCAGGCAATAAGAGAAGTGCGTAAAAACTCTGTTGATTTCGTTTAAAAAACGAGATTTAAGATGCAAAAAAAAATATTAATTTTAGGCTTTGGCGTCGTTGGCAAATCGCTTTTATCTTTTGTTTCTAAAAATACGAATATTTTATATGAAAAACTTTTTGGCCAAAATTCTCAGGAGTTTTTCGATATATCGATTATAGATCAGCGAGAATTAACTGAACAAGAGCGTGATCTTATTAAAATAAGCGGCGCTAATTTAATAGAATTGTCGCACGCAGGTCCAGAAGGTGGAAAAGGATTGATCCTGGATCAAGTCCAAGACGACAAATATAGTCTAGAAGATTGTATTAAATCTCATGATTATATTTTGCCCAGTCCTGGGTTTAATATGAACGATTATCATGCGTATGATCATAAGATTTTGTGTGAGCTTGATATTCTTGATATGTTTTTCAAAAAACCAATTATCGGTATTACCGGGTCTTTAGGCAAAACTACGGTTACTGGTTTGCTCGCAAAACTTTTGGCTTATTGTGATTTTGATGGGCCGTGTCGAGTTGCTTGTGGTGGTAATATTGGCACTACTGCTATGCTTGATCTTATTGCAACTCAAGAACTGTTAGACGTTGCGGTGCTTGAACTTTCGAGTTTTCAGTTGGAACGCAGCAAAACATGTGCTCCTGATATTGCACTCTGGACCAATTTCTTCTGTAATCATCTTGATCGGCATAAAACGGCTCAAGAATATTTTGAGGCTAAATGGCGGTTGGTTAAGCATCAAAAAAAGGGGCAAATGTCTCTTTTTTCTCTCGATATGTTTTCTGGCCAGGCAGGTGAATTTCTTAAAAATAATCTTAAAGATTTAACGTCACATATTTGTTTTGTCAGCACGCGTCCTGTTAGTTCGCAAGAGTTTCTCTCGTTATGTGATTTGTGTGAAACTCAGATAAAAGTTTTGCATGTGCGTGATAATTACTTATATGAGCTTTTTTTTGATGGGATTTTTGTCAAAGAAAATAAAATACAAGAAACGCGCTTATTTAAGATATCTGTGCTTCTTGATAGTACATTTTTAGAGAACTGGCTTATAATTTTGGGTGCTTTATATTATTTGGGCGTAAATATTAAAGAACTGGAAGAGCGTTTTACGACACATAACGTACCTGATGAAGTGTGCAAAATTTTTTCACATAGATTAGAGCGTGTTGCTACTATTAATGGCGTAATTTTTTATAACGATTCTAAGTCGACAGTTATGGAAGCTACTTATGCTGCTGCAAAAAAACTGTCCGGAAATAATGCTCCGGTACACGTGATTATTGGTGGGCTTGGTAAAGGGGTCGATCGAACGTTATTTACTCAGATGTTAAAAAACATACAAAATATAAAACAGGTTTATTGTTTTGGTCCTGATTGCGCCCATTTGGGAGCATGTGTTATTTGTGTAACGTTGCCTGAAGTTCTAGATAAAATAGTTTGTGATGCAAAAACTGGTGATCAGGTTCTTTTTTCGCCGGGCGGGACAAGTTTTGATTTCTTTAGAAATTACCAGCATCGGGGAGATGTTTTTAAAGAACTTGTATTAAAAAAAGTGAGTAGCGTATAGTAAGAGCAGGTTTTGTAACGTAACGTGTTGTCTCTTAAAAAGGGGAGAGCGGGATGGATATCTTAGAAGAAAAACTTAAATATAACGTACGTGTGTTTGTTGCGCTATCAGGTTTTTTAACACTAATTGGTCTCGTTTTTATTTATTCATCCAGTTCGATTTATGCGCTTGAAAAGTTTGGTTCGGCGCATTATTTCTTAAAAAAACAATTTTTCTATCTTATTCCAGCGTTTATTGGGTTTGCGTTTTTTGCGCGTATTTCTGTTGCGTATTTAAAAAAAATAACGCCATATCTTTTTTTGTTTTCGATTGGCTTAATGGTTTTGACGATATTGCCAAAACTGTCGATATCTATTCATGGTTCACGTAGGTGGCTGAGTATTTTTGGGTTTAATTTTCAGCCGAGTGAGTTTTTAAAGCTTTTCTTGTTTATGTATATAGGCTTTTTTCTTGAGCGTAAACAAAAGATGATACGTTCTTTTTTGCACAGCTATTTACCGTTTTTATTGGTGCTCGGCTGTACTTTTGTACTCTTGCTTTTGCAGCCCGATTTTGGTTCAGTTGTTACGATTTTTGCTACGGCTATTATGATATTCTTTGTTGCAGAGTTTAAAATGATCTATTTGGGGGTTACGTTGCTCTGTGCTTTTCCGTTTGGCTTGTACTTGATTGTCGCCAAACCGTATCGTTTAAACCGTATTTTGGTCTTTTTGAACCCCTGGGCTGATCCTCAGGGCAGTGGTTTTCAGATTATTCAGTCGCTTATTGCTATAGGTTCTGGGCAGTTGTGGGGGCTTGGTATATCTGGTTCTAAACAAAAGTTCTTTTATTTACCCATGCAGCACACAGACTTTATTTTTCCAATTATAGCTGAAGAAACGGGATTTATTGGGTCTGTTTTGATTGTTGTGAGCTTTTTCTTGTTCTGTTTGTATGGGATGCGTATCGCTCTTTCGCTTAAAACACCTTATGCGTTTTTTACGTCATTGGGGTTTGTTATGTTTATGAGCTTGCAGGCGATAATGAATTTGATGGTAACAACGGGGCTTTTGCCGACTAAAGGGCTGGGGTTGCCGTTTGTGAGCTATGGTGGAACGGCACTTGTGAGCTTTTTTTGTATGGTTGGTTTAATTGTGAATTTCGCCCGTTTAGAGCTTGCTGAGTACTGAGTTATTGTTCAAAATATGGGCATTATGCTTGTTAAAGATTTCTGTTTTTAAAAATGGGGTTAATCATGGGTAAACAAGTTCAGGATGACAAGAATTTGAGATCCAAGTTTTATATCTCTTTCTATCGTGAAATATGGCCTTTCCAGTGCTTGCTTAATTGACTGCAAACGCTGGTTGTGCAATACTATTGCCCTGTGGCAATGCTTTATAGGGTGGGGTAAATGGTAGAAAAGGTTTCAATAATGTTTATGTTTTTTAGAAAAAATGTTCAAGAGTTATCTTTGTCTTTTGTTTTCTTTGTTTTATTTTCATGTTTTTTATCGTGTGTGCATGCTGATATCTCAAATCTAGCCCAAGCACATGTGACGGCTGAAATAAAATCTGAAATAAAAAAAGATGATTTGGCTGTTAAACCAAAAACTGGTGGAATTGCCAATTTTGATCCTAATGATTTTGCGCAACTTATTCAAAAGATTCTTAATGACTTTCAAACACGGGAAATGGAACGCCGTCGAGTTAATAAAGAAATTTTGCCTGAAGCTTTAAAAACGGTCTTGGGTGAAACAGAAGCTATTTATACACATTTTGTAGATTATTTGAATGTTGAGCGGATTCTTCTTTTTTGGGGTACGTCGGTTTCTGGTCAGATAGAAGATGCACAGCAAGCGGGAACGCTGCCAGCAGAAGATTGTGTAATTATTCTGCAAAATCTTGAAAAATTGCAAGATGGGTTACTAAATAAGAGTTTTAAACGATTAATTAATCTTGCGACTACAAAAACGGCATCTTCTTTTCAAATGGGTGCTCTTGGTGGGGCTTTGAGTGACGGTAATCCGACAGCAATGATCAGTGGAGTGCTTGGCGGAGCAGAAGAAGATCTTGGATTATCAACTGAATCAGTTGATCAATATAGTGAGCAGGATCTTGCAGATTTACTTAAATCTTTAGCTGTCTTGAAACCCTTTATATTAAGCTTAAGCGTACCGGTCCAGGATACGTTTACCTCTTTTTATGATTTATTAAAATCGGTAAAAGAAAAAGATTTTGGTATGGTTGCAACCGTACTTTTGAAGTCTATTACACCGTTAATGGTGCAAGCGCGGCTTAAAATACAAAAGACGTTTGATCTTTTTGAAGATTATGTTGTGACTCATTTTAAAGAATTTGTTGAGCAAGAAAAGCTTTCATCCCAGCAAAAGAAAGATAAGAAGTCTGATCTTGCAATGACGTTAGATCAGAAACGTGATACCGTTGCGTCAGTAAGTGACAGTAAAAAACTATTTCTTGCGATACGTTATTGGCAAAAAGGTGATCTTAATAGATTTTTACAAACATTACGTGTTTTCGAGTCTGTACAAAAAAGTGCTCGTTTACAATCGCCTGAAGAACTTAAAGATTTGTTTAGATTTTTTGCTTATGGTTTTGATTTTGCACGGAATCTTTATGAAAAATATGCACAAGATATGGCTGTAAAAAAGGGGAACCCTGGGTTTGTTAAAAGGCTTATGATTCCAGGATTGATGTTGCCATATACTGCAGATTATGTTGTGAGAACTTCTATGTCAGCATGGATGTTTTTTGATACCAGAGCTGATTTTAGAAAAGGTATATTGTTTGATACGCTTTTGGGGGGCAAAAAGGCTTCTGCTGTTACTCCAGCAGCCCTTCTTATGCATAATGTTTTTGCTATGGGTTATGCCGCTCCGGTGTTTTTTAAGCCGAGTTTTTGGCAGATGCAGCCGGGGGACCTTTTAAAGTCTTATGGTGAGATTTTTACGTCATTTACGTATTATCATTTATTTCATGTGAATTTATTTTCTAAGCCAGGCGAAACTAAAGAGCTATGGCCACGTGATTATAAGTATCTTAAAGAGGCAATTTTAAGAGCAGCATATCAGACAAATGCTTCTTTAGGGCGTTTCTTTTCTCGTAAAGTGTGGGAATATGGTGACCCCTTTACGATTAGCATGATTGAATCTTCAACCTGGGGAATTATTAAGCCAGAAATGTTAAGCAGTATCATGAATGCTTTTTTACCTATAGTTTTGCAAAAGTGTTTTCCAGAGAAAGTAGCTAATTTTTCAGACGCGTATTTAGCAAGAAAAACAGGTTATGATGGCGACAGTGTTAAATACCTTGAAGAACGTGCGATTCGTTATATTCTTTCATCAGTTGGAGAGCATTGGAGTAGAATTTTATTTAAAAAATATACGGTACAGATCGTTTCTGTTGCAAGTACAGTGAGTGATTGGGGCGCTGGATTTTTATCGGCTATCGGTTTATTAAGTAACGATGCGTTGCAAGATTGGAGAGACAGCAAAAAAGACGTAGCTAATGATCTTAATGCAATGCTTGATATGGGTAAAGAAGTTATTAAGGGTGTATTTACATCTTCAGGGCCTCGTTTGATCGTCATTAATTTCCTTACTGAAAAAGGGTATCTAGAAGAGGGAGAAACTGATCAAGCGCTTATTAATAGAGTTATTTTGCGTTATGTGATTGATACATTTTTGTTCCAATATCATTTGCTTACTTCTTTGGAAGCATCTCTTGTATTTCGTAAAATTAGAACAATACAAACTAATGATGAGCAAGCGTTTGAACAGATTTGTAATATAATTGATGGGCTTGTTGATGCCGTTAAAGGCAATTTAATTGCAGCTAGTGGCGCATGGGGCGTAGGTAAAATTATTGATGGATGGATCTGTCCATTGATCTCTGAAAAGTATGGCCCACTTTATAAGACTGTCCCAGAAAAAGTAAGAAGCTGGACCGCGTAATAATCTGAATCGTTTGCATAATTTTGTAATTTGTTGAGCCCAGGTTCTCCTGGGCTCAATTTTTTTATCCTGCTATTCTTGTGCTTGGGTTTCTATTTAAAATCTTTAGAAGCGGAGATTTTGCGGGTTTTAAATTTTATACGATACGAGCGTAATACCAAGTTTATTGGCTTGCTCGATAAATAGATCTTTTTGTGCAATAAGTGTGTGCGACCAGAGCCATGCGATAGCCGAAACTTGTCCAGGCTGAATGTTTTTGAGAGAATTTGGGCCGAGTGTTGGTAAATCAAATGCCCGGTTCTGGGAGCTTTTTGCCGCTTTGCAGACGATTACGTCTGTTATTCCTAAATCTATGCCTCGTTTGATACAGTTATCTGTGCCTTCGATTGCTTCGACGGCCAGTACCATGTGGTCTTTAATAATAACGGTTTGCCCGATATCATGCTCTGAAAGCATGCAGGCTGTTTTGATACCAAAAATAATGTTTGCTTCCAGTTCTGGTGTTAACGTACCGGCTAGAACACCGGGTTGGACTAATAATGCCTTAAGAACGGCGTCTTGTTTTATAATTTGCATGTTATGTTCGGCCAGAAACGCGACGATGCGTTCCATGATTTCTGTGTCGTTTTTAGTTACTAAAGATGCAAGTAACTTGACGGCAAGCCAGTCGAATTTAACTTTTTTGAGTAAATTATTTTTGTCGACTTTGCCGATCATGAGAACGTGTGTTGTTTTATGTTGCTTAAGTGTGGCTAGGCATTCGCTTGCTTTGTAAAATGGCTGCGAGATTATGTGTGGCTTTTTTCCGGTAATAATAGCTTGATCTAGAACAGTTTGTAGCGCTGGACCGTTATCTTCTGGGAAAAGAGACAGGACAAAAAAATCTTTTTTGTCCTGTATAAGTGCTTTGCATGCTTCTATTGGTAGTGTGCCTGTTCCTGCTATAACTGCTATCATTAAATGCCACGCAGTCCAAGTTGCTTTTCTATTTCGAATACAACTTTAAGCGCGACAATGTCTTGTTCTTGATTGTGCATGTTTTCTTGTGTTTTTATTGCGTTAATAAAGTGTTCGATTTCATGCTTAAGTGGATTATCTTTATAGATAAATAGATGTTCGATAATGCTTGCTTGTTTATATTTTACTTGGTCAGCGCCAACCTGAACACTTGAATTTGCTTGTCTATGAATGGTGATATCTTGTGTTGCAAAATCGAGTAAAATAAATTCGTTTTGTTGATGAATAGCCATGGTACGTTTTTTAATTTGTGATGCACGGCTTGAGATTATATTTGCTATAACGCCGTTTTCAAATGTTAATTGTACAGAGGCAATATCGCAATTTTGTGAATGTACTTTTGTCCCATGTGCAGAAAGCTTTTTGATTGGTGAGTTGACCATATTAATAACGATATCAAGATCGTGAATCATAAGATCAAGCACGACGCTGTCATTTTGTACGCGCGGGTCAAAAGGTCCCATGCGATGACATTCTATTAAATATGGAGTATCGAGAATCTTTTTAAGTTCTTGTACGGCGCCGTTAAAGCGTTCGACATGTCCAACATGAAGAACAACGTTGTTTTGATCAGCGATGCTAAAGAGTTCTGTTGCTTGATCGATTGTTTTTGTTAATGGTTTTTCGACTAAAACATGTTTTCTTCTGAGTAAGCAATCTTTTGCAACAGGATAATGTAATTCTGTTGGTAGGGCTATTATAACAGCATCGACGCTGTCGATCCATTGTGTATAATCAGGAGATTTGAGCACGTCTGGTTTTTTGACTTTGTCCCATGCTTGTTCACTTGGGTCAGCGACGGCAAAAAAATTAATTGAGTTAAGTTGTGAGCATACAGAAGCGTGATAGCCTCCCATGCGGCCTAGGCCAATAATCCCAAGTTTAATCATGAGTTACTTTCTGTGTTTTTGTCAGCATCAAGAATTGATTTTCTTGAGACTCCTCGTTTACTATTTTGAATAAAAGTTACGAATTGTTGTACATATATGTCTTGGCCCCAGGCCTGATTTTTTATGGTTTCTAAAAGTGCTTCTAGCGGGAGTTTTTCTTTATAAAATAAATTGGTAACTTTTTTTAGTGATTGTATGTTTTCTGACGTGAGCCCAGCTCTTTTTAGGCCGATACTATTGAGGCCAGAAAATGCAGCCGGTTGTCCGTTAAATAAACAAAACGGTGGTAAATCTTGCCTAATGCCACTATATGGTGCCAGAGCTGTAAGTGAGCCAATGCGGCAAAATTGATGCGTCGCTGAATTGCCCATAATAATTGCATTTTTTTCTATGACGGTGTGGCCTCCAAGCATGACGCTATTAATAAGCGTTACGTTGTCAGCGAGTTCACAATCATGCCCGACGTGTGCATGGTTCATTAGATAGCAATTATTGCCAATAACCGTTTGTCCTTCTGGATAACGGGAGGCATGTATTGTTACAAATTCACGTAGTTCGCAATTTTTTTTGATATGAACAGTTCCCAAGCTTTGCTTCATGCCAAGTACTTGTGCGGGGAAACCGACTGAGACATTGGCGTGCAAGCGGGTGCCTGATTCAATGATAACTTTCCCAATAATAACACAAAAAGGCCCAATAATTACGTTGGGTTCAAGTGTTACATCTTTGCCTATTATGGCTGTCGGATGTATATAGGTCTCCGAATTTGTAGTTAAATTGAAAAAGGCTTCTTCGAAAAAAGAAGCCTTTTTTGAATGTTCGTTCATTTTTTCTCTCGTTATCCCAGACGCGCCTGCACTTCGTAGCTACATAGAGCGAAGTAGAGATCTGGAATCCAATTCTTGTGTATATAAAATTTGGTTGGGGTGGAAGGATTCGAACCTCCGTATGGCGGTACCAAAAACCGCTGCCTTACCGCTTGGCGACACCCCAGAATCTGTTCAAGTTAATTTTTAAGAGCTATTTATTCGCCTTCGTCATGACTTGCAGCGTCGTTATGGCTTGCGCCACCGTCGCTTGCAATCACTGCGTCAGGGTCATTTGCTGTTTTTTTGTATTCTTCGATGATACGTTCTTCAATCATCTTTCTTGTGTCCGCATTGAGAGGATGTACTATGTCTTTAAAAGAACCGTCCTTTTTTCTTCGTGAAGGCATTGATACAAATAAGCCTTTATCACTTTTTATGATCTTCATATCTCGGACTATAAAACATCCGTCAAAAACCATCGTCGCATACGCTTTGAGTTTTCCTTCGTTTGCAGGATAGACCTTAACTTCAGTGATCTCCATTATGCTTCCTTATTTATGTAATGTATTCCTTCCTACTCTTTGTAACTGTGCTTTAATGTAAATGTTGTTCGCGTATTTGTCAATCTTGTCTGCTATTTTTTTCTTGCTGCCCGTAATTTTGCTGAGCGGGAAGAGCGGTTTAGCTGCATTTCTTCATCGCTTGCTATAATCGGTTTTGGCGTAAGTATCTCTAATTCAGGTGTATTTTTAAAGAATGTTTTTACAAGTCTATCTTCCAGTGAGTGAAAGCTGATAAAAACCATGCGCCCATCGTGGGAAAGCATGCGTAAACTGGCTGCCATGAGGCTTTTTATATTATCGAGCTCATGATTAACTTCGATGCGCAATGCCTGAAACGTTTTTGTAGCAGCGTGAACCGATTTGTTTTTATAGTGGGCACCACCGATTGCTCGTTCGACAATTTGGGCAAGTTCTTTAGTAGTTGTAATACTTTTTTTAGACCGGTATTCAAGAATGGCTTTTGCTATCTTGCGAGAGTGAAACTCGTCGGCATAATCAAATAAGATTTGAGCCAATTGTTTTTCTGTGTATAAATTGACGATATTGCGGGCCGTCGTTTTTTGGTGAGCGGTTGACATGCGCATATCAAGGGGGCTGTCTATATTAAAAGAAAACCCTTCTTTTTCGAATAATTGGTGTTGTGATGTCCCAAAATCGGCCAGTATGCCGTCAAAGTTGCTTATATTTTCTTTTTTTAATAATTGGTGTATTAGGGCAAAGTTGCCCCAAAGTATCTTTAATCGATCGCCATATTGATTTGTAAGAGACTGGGCATTATGTTCTATGGCTTGTGTATCCCAATCAAGAGCTATTACGTGGCAATTGGGCTCATGATCAAGAATAGCTTTGGTGTGTCCCCCTCCACCAAATGTCGCATCTATATAGAGTTTATTTGGTTTTGGATCCAAATATGTAAGTACTTCTTGGATCAGGACGCTCTTGTGATACGGTTTTTCTATGTTTTTATCGTTTTTATGAGTATTATCTGCCATTTTTGTTTATTCCGTTATTAGCGTACAAGTTTGCCAAAATCAGGTCTTTGGGTTGGTTTAACTACATAATCTATTATATCGTCTTTTATACCATATTTTTCGGATTCAATAATAATTTTTTTATTTCTTATCTTTTGTAAGAGCCCAAGATACAGTTTACTTGTTTGGTCTAAAAGTTCATAGGTAGATTCTTGGGCGAGTATTTCTTGGTCTTTGTTAAATACAGCGAGAAATCCACGGATATATTCTCGGTCGCGGCCCGTAATAATGGTGGCAACATCTATGCAGCCTGTTTGTCCAGGTTCAAGCTTGAGCAGTTTTGTTTTACTGTAATACCAAACGCTCATATCGTCTTTGCCATATTTTTCAGGGAACCACCAGCTTTTTGCTTTTTTTTGGTAGACAAAGCAGCAGGTAAATATTGTTTTGCCGGTATTATTTGTTACATAAAAATCGAGTTCTGGTTTTTGAGAAAGCGCAGTTTTCTTATCAACAAGGTCGTGATCGAGTAGTGGTGTTTTAAAGCCGTATTGTTCTGTTTGGATGATAACTGTATGGTCTTTTATTTTGTGTAGTATATCCAGATCTATTTTGTTTTTATCAGGTAATAATTCAAGCGTTGCGTCCTGTGCTTGTTTTATATTATTAAAGACTCCTAAATATCCAAAGACGTTTTTGCGTACAGTATTGTCTTTAATTGAGATAACATCTATTGGGCAGGTTTTGTCTGGTTCTATTGTGTATATAGGCGATTTGCTCCAGCGCCATGGGGCCAGATCTCGGGTTTGTACGTAGGCAAAGCAGCTGACATATATCGTTTTGCCGGTCGTATTTTTTACGTCAAAATCAAGTTCGTTTTCGTCTTGTGTGTCAAATTTAGCATCTGTGCGTGTATGCCTTTGTAGTTTTTTATGGGCTATGGGTTGCGTATTTGGTTGTTTTTGTGTTTTTTTTGTAGCGCTTGATGGCTTCGTCTGTGTTTTTTGGTGCTCATGAGAGTATATAATAGGCGCTTGAGAGTTTGTTACTATTTCTGGGGGTCTTTTTTTATGTATAATGCTGGTGGCACCCTGATATTTTGCGGGATCAATATTTTGGGTTATTTCCCCTTGGATTTGGTTGGTTAAATAGGCGTTTTTTTGTGCTTCTGGCGTACTTGGTGTGAGCTTTTCTGTACAGGTTATAATAAAAAACAGCACGATAAGTGCAAGATTCGATATATATTTTTTCATGTGAACTCCCCCTTAAAATTCTCCCATAATTTGTCATCCCAGACTCGCCGTATCTGGGATCCAGGATCTAATTATTTGATCAAGTTAAGCATAGCACAGAACAAACGCGCGTATAAACAGATTAGCTTATACAGGATTGGTTTATTGATGCATAAGTATTTTTTGCTCGATAGATTTGAGCGTTTTTATGAATTCTGTGTCTTCTTGCATGAGTGTTTTTACTTTTCCGACGGCGTGTATAACCGTCGAATGATCTCGGCCTCCGACAAAGCTTCCAATTGATTGCAGCGAGAAGTTTGTGAGTTTTTTCATGAGATAAAAAGAAACCTGCCTGATGGTGATAATGTCTTGGTGCCGGTTTTTGGCTTTAATGTCGTTAACAGATACAGAGTAGTGGTGCGCGATTATTTTGAGAATATTCTCAAGCAGGAGGCCGTCCTGTTTTTTTTCATTCAAGCTCAGCAATACTTTGTGGGCCATTTCTAGCGTTATTGCCTGATTCGTTAAAGATGCGAACGCGTTTACTCGAATAAGAGCTCCTTCAAGTTCTCTGATATTAGACAGGACGCGTGAGGCAATAAAGTCTGCGACGTCGTCAGGTAAAAGCATGCTGTGTAGAGCAGCTTTCTTTTTGAGAATCGCTATTTTTGTTTCTAAATCGGGCATTTGTATGTCAGCAACCAGGCCCCACTCGAGTCGGGATTTTAAGCGGGCTTGCAGTCCCTTTATTTCTTTGGGAAACGTGTCGCTGGACAAGACTATTTGTTTTTTTTGCTCATGTAACATATTAAATAAATGAAAGAACATTTCTTGAGTTTGTTCTTTATTAGAAAGAAACTGAATATCGTCAACCAGCAAAAAGTCGATCTTAAGATATTTACTCCTGAAGTGCTGTGTTTTATCAAACCGTATTGCATTTATAAACTCGTTTATAAATTGATCTGATGTCTCGTACCTAATGACAAGAGAAGGGTTTCTTTTTTTTGTTTCATTACCAATAGCATGTAATAAATGCGTTTTGCCCAGCCCTGTTCCCCCATAAATAAAAAGTGGGTTGTAGGCTTTGCCTGGGTCATTGCACAGAGCATGTGCGGCGGCAAAAGCAAGTGAATTACTTGGGCCTGAAACAAATGAGGTAAACGTATAGTTTTCGTTTAGATTTGAGCTTTCTTTGTCTTTGTGCGGTGATTTTTTTGACTGAGGGGTCGAATTTGGCCTGAGAATTAAGCCGGTATTTTTTTGTGAATACGGTGACTTTTGTGTGAGCTGTGATCGGTGTGAACTTTGTGCTTGATGCGTAGGCTTTTGTGAATAAGATTTGGCCAAGTTACTATGTGCCTGTGTGTCTGTGCTGTTTTGGACTACAGATGCTGGAATTATTGTGTGTGCTTTTGTTTCTTGTTCTTTGCATAAAAATAGCAGACGGATATCATCCCGGTGCAGTAAGCGTGCCAAGTGAGTTTTGAGCAGTTCAGTGTAGTGCTCTTGAATCCATTTGCGTACGAATTGGTTGGGAGCTTTGAGTGTCACTTGGTTACTCGCAGGGTTCCATTCTTCTAAGCTGACCGCTTTAAACCAGGTTTCTACTACTTGGTTTCCGGCTTCTTCGCGTATGATTTTTAAAAACTCATCCCAGATCACTTGCACTAAAAATCCTTAAAAATCATTATATTTTTTAAAGCGCATGCTACACTTTAATTTATTATTTACATATGGTTTTGCTCAAAATTATAACAAACGCTTATAAGCTTGGATATCAAAACGTGAAAAATCAAAGACGCTCGTTTAGATTACGTGCTTTTTTACGATACTTATGTTTTTACATATATTTTTCTGGGATATTTCTATTTTTTATTATGAATATTTGTGTTCTGGTATTAACGTCTTCGTGTGGCAAAAAAACGAATAAAGCTTTGGGGCGGGACTACTATAAGCTTGCTATGTTGGATCTTACAGATAGGCAGAATCTGGCTATGCAGCAAGATCCAGTTAATAATAGAAATACGAGTCTGTTAGCCTACAAAAAAGCCTTGTGTAATATAAATCAGGCCATAGCTCAAGATAATCAGGCGCGTTACGTAGCACTTAAAGCAACGCTCTTGTTTTTGTTAGGGCAAGAGGCAGCAGGCTCTGCCTGCTTTAAAGATGCTTTAACGTTATGTGCTCAGGATGAGCAATTAAAAGCCGAAATTCTTAATAATTATGCCTGTTCTTGTGCCCAAAATAATAAAACAGAAGAAGCTTTGGGTATTTGGCAGGAGCTAGAACATAACGAGCATTACTTGAGTCCAGAAGTTGCTTGCGTCAACCAGGGTAAGCTTTATGCCGGGCAGGGAGATCTTGTCTCAGCAAAGCGAAGTCTGCTGAAAGCGATACAGGTAAGTCCAAGTTATATTGATGCGCATTATTATACTGCTATGCTTGCCCACCAGATGGGAGATTTGTCTTTGGCTAAAAACGAGGTCAAAACTATCTTGTTTCTTGAGCCTGCGCATACGGGAGCGGCCCAACTTGCAACTTATCTTGATAAAAAAACTCCCGTTTGTTCGTCATTCCAGAGGCGCTCACCCTGAGCTGCGCTCATGCTGAGCCTGTCGAAGCATCGAAGGGGATCTGGGATCCAAGCCTTATACGAGATCATACATATCGATAAAATAAGTCTTGAGTAAAAAACATAATTTTTCTCAATCTTTTCAATAAACTTTACTATTTGTAATATCTTGACTCTTCGGGCCTGTTTTCTTTAATATAAAGTTAGCAGCTGGGAGAGAAAGAGTTTCTTATTATAAAACATATAATGTGCGTGTGGGGGGTCTACAATGACTATATATGGGAGAATAGTGTCCATTTTCTTCTTAACTGTTTTGGCGTTAATCGTGTCTTGCCCGTTTAATAATTTTGTTTTTGCCTATCAACCACAGGAGCGGGTTTTTGATAAGCTTTTGGTTTTGGCCAAAAATCAGGCGGATTTACAAAATAAGAAGATTTTGAAGGTTCAGCAGCAAGTACCGGTTCAGGGGGCTGTTCCCTCCTCTGGTCAGGTGGCTTTGAAGGGTGGGCAGCAGGGGCAGGTTCAAGCCAGCCAGCCGGATAGCGAAAAGCCGGATACAGAAATAGGTGAACAGGTACAAGAATAATGCTTTTTGTTTTGGGATCTATTCCATAAATTTAAAAAACTCCAAAAACGACAAAGCCCTCATGCAAGCTTTATGGGCAAGCATGAGGGCTTTGTTTTTATATGCTTGTTTTTATTCTGTTACAAATCGGTCAAGATCGCTTTCTATTTCTTCTTTAAATTTTGAGATAGTGATGCGGGAAAATATTTTCCACATATTTTTTGCTTTTTCATTTAGTGCTTCTTTGTTGCCTTCTTCATTTAAAACTTTCAATTTTTTGAAAAGTTCAGATAATTTGCTGAGTAAGATTTCAAACCCAGCAACCCCAAGGTCGTGCGACACTGGTTTGATTTCTTCTCCTGTTAAAAAGGCGACTAAGTCTTTAATGAATCCGTCAGGTTCCGCTTTTGAAGAGGCTAAAAGATTGTCTATATATGAACCGAGGTTTTCAGTTTTCCAGCTTTGTATATCTTGTTTAATGTCATCGTTATCGTTGAGGACTTTTCCTGCTTTCTTGAGTCGTTCTTTGAGTAATTGCTCTATTTGTTTTATGGTTTCATTATCACCTTTTGCTTTTTCTATTCTTTCTTCAATCATTCTTTTTGTGATAGTGCCTTGTTTTAAGAGAATGGCGATATATTGAATAAGGATTTCATTTCCTACTAATGTTGATTGCGCAAAAAGTTCATCCCGCCATTTAGTTAGGGTTTCTTTTATGTTTGCATCCTGGTCATATGTTCTTAGTTTTTTCCCTATTTCCGCGATTGCTAATTCTTGTTTGTTTTTCTTCTCTGCTGGAACGTGGGCTATTTTTTGTTTTCTTTCTGCTATCCATTTTTTAGCAGCAGTTTTTGTGAAGTTTTTTGCGAAGTAAGCGTAAATTTCCTTTATGAAATGGTGGAGAAATCTTTCATTTATTGGCAGATCTAAGATTGTTAGGTTTCTGCTTATTTCTATACCCCAGTCTTTTAGGTCACCTATTTCGATTTCTTCTTTTTTCTTTTCGATCCATTTTTCTATTTCAGCTAAGGCCTTTTCTTGTGCTTTTATTTTTTCTTTGTCGAGTGGAGCTTTTATTTTTACGTTTTCTTTTTTTAGCCATTCTTCAGCTATGGCCTTTGTGATTATTGCTTGGGCCAAAAGATCATCTATATATAAAAGAAGTTTTTTATTGGGTTCTTGGTTTCTGTTTTCTTTGTTTTTTCTTATAGTTGTTTGCCAGGACTCAATGTTTTCTCTTATATTTTCATCATCTCCTTGGGCAAGATTGCCGAGCCATTCTGTTACGGTATTTATTAATGTTTGATCTGTTGATATTTTCTTTATCCAATCTTTTACCATTCCTACGGTGATTGGTTTGTATTTTTTTAACTCTTCATCAATAAACTTTTCTATAGTTTTGAATTTTGCTTCTAAAAGTTCAAACGTAAGTTGTTCTGTGATGGTCACGGGATCTAACGGTGCATTTTTGCTCATCAAATCTTTTGCGATAGAGAGGTTTGTCGATTGTATTGGCTGCGGTTTGTTTGTGTACTCGTAAAATTTGGCTTCTATTTTTTTCAGCTCACGATAAATCGTTTTTAAGATTTCT
>JBDRBF010000073.1:0-14402 GCA_043822925.1 bacterium | reverse complement strand
TCTGGGATGTTTTCCAGGTTCTTGATATCTAAGTAGGTATATTTAGAGAGTATCTCTTCTTGTATTGTCCCCACTTGCGCGCATACGGTTTTGTTTGGCTGTGTTGCCAGGTCTGCAATTGTCTTTACGCCTGCTGGAATTTCTTTCCAAAACAAAATGGGGAGCGTTTTTATTGGTTTGCCGTGATAGTGTACCATTGATATTTCAGCCAGTCTTGATTGCGTGATCGAGATGCCGGCAATAATCGCGTCGATTTTATTTTGCTTGAGGGCGACCAGCAGCGCGTCAAAAGCCATGTCTTTAATTATTAGTTGTTTGTTAAGCTTCTCAGCTATTTTTTGCATGACGTCTATATCAAAGCCAATAATATCACCATTATTGGCCAGTATCTCGTATGGAGGGAAGCCTGCGCAGGTGCCGACTACTAATTCGTTACTGTTATTTTGTTGCGTCGAGCAGCTGGATAGTATGAGCATACTTGCTAGCGTGAGTGTGAGTATAATAAAAAGTAAGCTTGTAAAAAGCATGTGAGACGTTTTCATAAAAATATCTTTCGTATATTAATATGCGCATAAAACGTGTGTTATATACGCAAAAAATTAATTACAGGCACTCTATGGTGCTTATAAAACGTAAATAAAAATAATTTAAAAATGGGTAAGAGGAGAATTAGCTGCGCCGAATGCGCCGGATAAGGGATTTTGTAGAAAGAATAGATGAATTGGAAATTAAAAAGTTGCCAGTATTTAAGAGAGAATGTGTTATGAAATAATTTTCTGAAGCTGCGCTTGGCGATGCTTCAGAAAGTATCGGTATGGGCTTATTGTTCAAGCCTTGAGTTACCGTAATCATAAAAAACCTTTTATTTAAAGTATTAAACATAGCCTAAACTTACCATGATTTTTTCTATTAGTAAAGATGTGTTAGCCTATGGGGTTTTGTTCCACAGGCTATTTGAGACTATTTATAATATTTTTAAACTATTTATCGGCCAGTGCGTCAACGGGGTTGAGCATTGATGCTTTGTGTGCAGGATAAAAGCCAAAAAATAGGCCAATTAACATAGATGAGAATAGTGAAACAATTACAGATGTTTTTGATATAAAAATCGACCAGCCTAGAGCGATTCCAACAAATTTTGACATAGCCACCCCAGCAAGAGCTCCCAGTGAGCCTCCGGCCAGGCAGATGGTTATCGATTCCAAAAGAAATTGCGTCAAAATATTGCTTGTGGTTGCGCCCAGTGCCATGCGTATGCCAATCTCTCGTGTTCGTTCAGTAACGGTAACAAGCATGATATTCATGATTCCTATGCCACCGACAAGAAGCGATATAGAAGCGACGACCATTAAGAGTATGTTTAAAATCTTTGTTGCAGCATCGCTTGCTTGAGAAATATCATCCTGGGTAAAAATGGTAAAATTATCTTCTTGTTTGTCGTTTACATTATGTTTTTGGCGAATAATTGAGCGAATTTGTTCTTCAGCATTACGTATGCGTTCTTTGCTTTTTGCCTGGCAAATAAGTGCAAAGTATTTTAGTTTTTTTCCTTGTAGGCGGTGAGCGAGTGTTGTTATAGGGATAAAGACTGTGTCATCTTGATCTCTGCCGTCAGGCGATTTGCCTTTTTCTTCAAGTACACCGATAATTTTAAATGGGATCTTTTTGATGCGAATTGTTTGTCCGATTGGATTTTTGTCTTTTCCAAATAGTTCGTTGGCTACGGTGATGCCAAGTACTGCGACTTTGCTTTGTGCTTTTACATCTTGGTTGGTGAGAAAAGTGCCCATTATTAGTTTCCATTGACGGATATCAAGGTAGTTTTCCTCGACACCGCCAATATTGGTGTCCCATGATTTATTTTCGGCAGTAATTTTTAATGGTGCAATGTTACCGGGTGATACCATATCAACGTCGGTTGCTTCTGTTCGGATAGTAGCGAGATCTTGTGGCGTAAAAATTGCTTCGCCAGGGTGACCGCGTGAAGCCATGCGTTTTTGAGACGCAGAAAGAACGATAATAAAATTTGTACCTAATTTTTCGATTTCTTTATTTACTCTTTGTTTGGCGCCTTCGCCGATCGACATAACGCAAATAATAGCTACGATACCGATAATAATACCTAGCGTTGTCAGTAATGAACGAACTTTGTGGTTTCTGAGCGAGCGCATTGCGCTGGCCATAAGCATGTATAAATTCATGAGGTCTTTCTGTCTGATTTAATAGAACCATCAACAAGTTCAACGATTCGTTTTGCTTTAGCTGCAACTGATGGTTCATGTGTAACTAAAATAATAGTTACGCCGTTTTCTTCATTAAGCTTCTTAAATAGTGCAAGAATTACCAGCCCTGTTGCCGAGTCTAAGTTACCGGTTGGTTCGTCTGCAAGTAAAATACTTGGGTCATTAATAAGTGACCGGGCGATCGCGACACGTTGTTGTTGGCCACCGGAAATTTGGTATGGATAGTGGTCCATACGGTTACCCAGTTCGACCATCGTTAATAATTCAGCGGCTCGTTTGCGTGCGGTTGCTTCTGAGTGCCCAGCATAAAGCATTGGTAGTGCGACGTTGTCAAGAATGGTTAAGTCTGGCAATAGGTGAAACTTTTGAAATACAAAACCAATTTTTTTGTTTCTAATGCCAGCCAGTTCATCTCGTGTTGCGTGTGCAACATTAGTGCCATCGATAAAGTACTCACCTTCTGTTGGCACGTCCAGGCACCCAAGAAGGTGCATGAACGTTGATTTACCTGATCCAGATGTTCCGGTGATGGCAACAAATTCGCCCTTTTCAATTTCAAGATTTATACCACGCAGGGCGTTAACGGTTGTTTCGCCCATTTTGTACGTCTTGATAAGATTTTTAGCTACTAGTGTTTTCATTATTTTCCAACTCCGCCGCCCATGCCGCCCATCATACCTTTTAAGAGTAAATTTTCGCCTTTGGGTTCAAGAAATTCTGTTATCACGTTTGATTGTTCGGTGATGCCTTCTAAGATTTCAGTATATTGGCCGTTATTTGTGCCAAGCGAGACGGCTGTCTCTTTGATTGTTTTGCCATCAAGAACAAAGATTTTATGGTGAGGACGAATTTCGCCTGGTTTTTTTTCTGGCAATTTTTCAAACGGGATGCTGACTGAGTTTGCATAATCTTCTAGCTTGAGCCCGTTTATACGAAATGCTTTATTAGGAACGTTTAACGCATTTTTGCTTTTTGAAACTTTGATTTCAACGTTAACCGTCATGCCTGGTCTGAGTGACATGTCTTTATTTTCTATGTCCAAAAAAGTTGCGTATGATATGACGCCTTCGGCTGTTTTGGACATGTACTGAATTCTTTTTATTTTTGATTTGAATTTTCTGTTTGGGAATGCATCTACGGTAAAACTTGCTGGTTGATTATCTTTTGCCATGCCTACATCTGCTTCGTCAACATCGAGTCTGGCTTCCATTTTTTTTAGGTCTTTAGCCAGGTGAAAGAGCGTTGTGGCTTGGAATTTAGCGGCGATCATTTGACCCAAGTCTATATTTTTTGCAATAACAATGCCATCTACGGGGGCTTTGATAAACAAATTATTATAATTTTTTTCTTCTTGCTCTAGATCAGCTTGTGTTTGTTCTACCGTTGCTTGGGCTGATATGTAGTCACGTGTATAGCGATCGTATGTATCTTGAGCTATTTGTCCAGATTCGAATAAAAACTTCTGGCGTTCATAAAATTTCTTTTGATACTCAAGTTGAGCACGCATATTCTTGAGCGTAGCTTTTAATTTTTTTATGCTTGTGTCGCCGATTCCGTTATCAATAATTGCGAGTACTTGGTCTTTTTTTACCGTGTCATTATCTTCGACTAGAATCTTGTCTATTTTTCCGTCCATTAAGCTGCCGACTGAAATTTGCTCTTCTGCTTTAAGTGTTCCTGAGGCAGTTATTTTTTGAACGAGATTTCGTCGTGTTGGTTTTTCAGTTGAATATACTGGTTGTACGGTTTTGTTTTTTTTTGATTTCATGATTAAGAATATGCCGGCTACTGCGCCGAGAAAAATAGTGGCCAAAAGAATTTTTTTGCTTATTATCATTGTTTTTGTTTCCCTAATTGCAAGAATGTGTAGGATTTAACGCTCTTGTCCAAGTTTAGCACTTTTTTTTTGAGATTTGCAAATTTTCACGCGTCTTAACGTGGTTTAATGGCTGTTGATCGCTTCAACCGGGTTAAGCCGAGATGCTTTATAAGCTGGGTAGAAGCCAAACGAGAGCCCAACTAGGAAGATCGTCACAAATGCAGCGAAAATAGTTTGTATGTTAATGACAACCGGAAATCCGGCAAAGTAATTGGCCAGTAGAGGGGCGATTATTCCCAAAATAATCCCAATAATGCCACCGACAAAGCATAATGTTACTGATTCGATTAGAAATTGGCGTAAAATAAGACGTTCACAGGCGCCAAGAGCCATACGGATGCCGATTTCTTGTGAGCGTTCAGATACTGAGACGAGCATGATGTTCATGACGCCTATGCCGCCAACAATAAGTGATATAGATGCGACGATAAATAAAAACAAATTAAAGACAGAAGAAGAGTCTTTTGCTGCTTTGAGCATTGATTCTTGGTCGATAATCGTGAAGTCGTCCGGTTCGCGTAATTTTAGGTTATGGCGCATGCGCAAGTTTTTTCTTATTTGTTTGACGACTTGAGGCATAGATTCTGTCGAGTAAGAAGATATGATGATGCCGTGTACAAATTTGCTTGCATCTGGGGATATATATCTATTAAACGTCGTGAACGGCACGAAAATTTCAAGATTAGGGTCATGTATTCCAAAAAAATTTTCAATTTTTTTTGCTATTCCAATTACGGTGAATGGGATTTTTTTTATCATAACGATTTGGCCGATAGGGTCGAGTGATCTGAAAAGTTCTTTTGCTGCTTTGTGCCCGAGTACGACCACGCGGGCGCCTTTTTGCACCTGATAATAATTAAAGAAGTGACCGTGTTTTATTGATCTGCCGATAACAGAAAAAAAATTTTGGTTGCCTGCTTTAACTTGGCCTTTAATTGAGTTTGTTTGAAATTCAGTGTTTGTGCGACTATGAAAAAACGGCGTAATGTGCTTAATCGCGGGAAAAAGTGTTTTGAAAAGTTTTACGTCATCGAGCGATAATCGTGAAGAATTTGTGCGTTTAGTGACGGCTGATGCGCCTTCAGCAAAAGAATTGCCGGCCCAGAGTTCTATATAATTACATCCCATGGACATTATTTTTTGGCGTAATTTTTGTTCGGTCCCGTAGCCGATTGCCAGCGTTGCGATAACAGATGCTATTCCTACTATTATTCCCAAAATTGTTAAAAAAGAACGAACTTTATGGTGGCTCAAGTTACGTAGAGAGTTACGAATAAGTATTCTGGTGTTCATCGGGGCTCTTTCTTATAGTGGGCCCTTGAACCATTTCTTATATATATTCTGCATGACGTCGTCTTCGACAATATCAATAATAATTTTGTCGTTAGCTGTTAGTCCTTCAAGTATTTCAAAATCAAAATAATTATTATCAGTAATGCCTAAGATTACTTGTTTTTCGATAAAGTTTTTGTCTTGTTCTATCCAGACGGTTTTAACCCGTTGGTTTGCACGGGAATTTCTATATTCTTTTTTTGATCTTTTTTTTATTGGTTGGTAGTTGTATTCTAATTGCTTGGCGATTTTTTCTAACATTTTGCCATTAATTTGGAACGCTATGCCGTTAATACATAATGTACTTTTTGATTTAGCGACTTTAATTTTTGCATGTATTGTCATGCCTGGTCTAAACAATTGTGTTTCGTTGTCTATGTCGACGCTTGCTTTATAGAAAGCTGAATCGTTTGATATTTTAGGTGAAAAGCCAATATCGCGTATTTTGGTGTAAGAAACTTTGTCTGGGTATGTGCTGACGGTAAAACTTACTGGAAGATCTGGTTTAATTAACCCAATATCGCTGGCATCAATATCGAGTTTTGCTTCCATTTGGGTAATATTAGGAGCAATAATAAAGAGTTCTGAGCAACTGTTGGATACCTCTACACCTGAAACTCCGGCGCCTTTTGTGGTATTAACGGCTGTTATAAAACCGTCTTGGATTGCAACTATTTTTCTATTGTTAAGGTATAGTTGTTCTTTTTCTAAGTTAATCTTTGCTTTTTTAAGATTTAACTCAGTAATATCTAGCTCTTTACTGAGCCGTTCATACTCATCTTTAGATAGTTGGTTTGCTTGATATAATTTTTTCTTACGTTCAAAATTGTTTTTTGTGTATTCAAATTCTTTGCGTGTTTTTTCATGTTCATAAAAGGCTTTTTGGAATTCTGTGTCGCTGGTACCGGGATCTATTATAGCTAGTACGTCACCTTTTTTGACAAATTGGTTTTCAGTTACATATAGTTCTTTTACGGTGCCTGAGACCAAACTACCTATTTTGATTGGATTTTTAATACTTAATATGCCGGAAGCTGAAACGTTTTGAGAGATTGCTTTGAGCTTGGGCATAGTTGTTGTAAAAAGCTTTGGGGGTGCTTTTTTGAAGAATTTATAATATGTGATGGTACTTGCAAGTGTAAGACTTGCAAGTACTGATAGGTACACGAAGAGTATTTTGATCTTCATATACGTTTCTTACTTTATATGTTGGTTATTGTTGTTGTCATATGTCTTGCCTGCCCTTCGAAGCCACGTAGGGCGTAGTAGAGTTATTTGCATGATTTACAAGCGGTTTTGACGCAGCATGTACAGTTAGAGCTTGTTTTTTTTGTAGGGCTGCATTTGCAGCCGCTACATGCGCAGTTGCAAGATTTATCGCAGGTGCATTTTTTTATACCTGTGTTTTTTATGCTCTCACAGCCACTTTTTTTCGAATTTCCGCACATAGTCTAGCTCCCCTATTATTACTAACTATTGTGATCTCTTTGGACCAATTATAAGCGTATAAGTCTGAGGTTTGGAATGCAATAGTTTGATAAAGAACGAAAAAAAGTGAGGCTAAAAAGCTTATAATTGTTTTGCCTAAATATGTTTTCTTATAAAGCCTTGAGCGATCATATGTTTTTTACGTATGCTACATATCGTGCATAAAGATTTTAGACTGCAATATAAGTAGCGTTTTTTAGGGGCAATTTATGGCGGGGGCTATGTTATGGTAAATAATATTTTATTTTTAAAGAAAATATTCTGGTCTTTATTGGGCGTGATCGTTTTTAATTTTTGTACTTGTTTTGCTTTTAACGATGCATCTGAAATGACAGACTATTTTGAGCCATATACGCAAACAGGGGCTTATTTAAGAAATGGAAAAGAGACGCATGCGTTTCTTGATGCTTTTTTTCGAAAAGTAACTGATTATTATGCTGAAAAAAAATATGACCATAAATTTGATGTGAAGTTGCCTCAAGATAAATTTTTTGAAGATGTTGTAAAACGTTTTGCAAAATTAGAAAATTTTTATGGAAAAACGCATCATGTTTTTTATCATGGTACGCATGCATTTTATATTTTTATTCAAGATGTTATGCGTGTTTTTTTGAAAGTTTTTTTTGAGATTGATCTGCCGGAAGACTTGGCCATACTGCGGATTCCATACAAAGAGTTTAAGGATTATGCCAATGTTGATGAGCTTATAAGTGCGGGGAAACATTTTGATGGAGGAGCCATTTCACGTAAATTATGTCTTTCAGCCGGGCCAACACCGTTTACGTGTGCTTGTAGTTGTCCATCTGAATGTCCTATGAATTATTTTCTTGTTCCAAATATAGGTGGCGGGGCGCAACGTTTAATGGGGAGTTTAAGTACGAGTAGCGTTTTAAAAGAAGTATTTGATTTTTTTGGCTTGGGTGATTATTTCCCTACGCATGGGGTAAAGCTTTTGAAAATGATAGAAGGGTCTGATTCTCGTAATCCAATTAAAAAATATCTCAGTTATGATGATAATTGGATGATTCAAGTTTTTATTCCAGTGAGCAAAACTAATAAGTATGTGTGGAATGCTGACCCCGGTGGGTGTGGTGGTAAAAGTTTATTGGTAAAAAAAATAAGACTTCATGCTGATTGTACTGCGTGTGATGATGTTTTTTGTGAAAAGAGACATGAATGCCCGTATAAATTATATGACAAAGAGAGTGAAATAACGGTAGCTGAATTTTTAAATTTGTATAAAAAAGACAGAGAAAAGGCGTTTTTGTATGCCCCGTGTAATTATTATTCTTTGGCGTGTGCTTTAGATCGTTTGCAGGTGAGAATTTACTTGGCGCCAAACGTTTTTCATAACCCGGCCAGTGGGATTAAAATTTTTAGACATGTACGAAAGCAAAAAGATAAAAAAATGGAGAAGAATTATTTTAAAGCGCTTGAGCTTTTTGCACGGAGCATGAAGCAATCATCTCAGTGTTCTATTTTGTAGCGTTATTACTTTTGTTGTTTAACAAACGGAGAAGAATATGCGCATATCGCGTCGTTTGGGCATTTTTCTGTTTTTAGGTCTCGTATTTATGCTCTTGGGGCCAAATGGGTATGGGGGAGATTTTTACAAAGAGTTAGGTAATTTTGTTTTACCAACGTTTGAGCAGGGGGATCTTGTTACGGAAAAAAAAGGGAGCTTTGACGATTTTTCAAAGCAGTATGGAAACAAGACAACTCATTTGTCTGTTTTGCATACGCTGGCAAAAGATGTTAATAAAAAATTAGCAAAAGCATCTAAAACTGGTTTTGAGTTAGCCGTGCCAGAATTTTTTGCTATAAGTGATACGAAAATTAAAAAATATATAGCAGTAAATTTTGAGCGTACTATTGGTTCAAAAATAGGCGTGAGTTTGGATGAAAAATGGCAAGAATTTGTTAAAAAACAAATTACATTTATTGATGAACAAATAAAACAAAAAAAAGAACCTGGTTTGGCCCCTGATGCGCTGCTTGTTCTTAAAGAGATACAAATAAGTATTAGAGATGCTTTTAACGTGCACAGCGAAAAAAAAATAGAAGAAAATTTGGGCCAAGACTCCCAAGATTTAGTCGAGCAGTTAGGTGCTTTTTTAGCCTCTCTTGATATCAAACAAACAGGCGCGTTATTAATGGTTAGAAGTACGGGCAGAGAAGATACAAAAGAGCTGGCCAATGCCGGTGGCAATGAAACAATAGCTGCAGTGCGTCCAGAACTTGTTGAAATATGGCGTGCCATCGGTGAAGTAGTAGCGTCATATTTTGGGGAGAAATCTTTTTCCCAAAGGCTTCTTTCTACACGCTCGGCTGCTCAAAACGAGAAGAAACAAGAAAACGAAATAATAGATGCGATAAAAACAGAGCTGCAAAAAGAACCATTTATGCCGGTTCTTATTCAATGCATGATTGGCGAACGTATATGGGATGGCACGCAACCAGAAGAAAAAGATATCCCGGTTTCTGGGGTTATGTTTACCCGGGAAGCGGAGGGCAATACGCCTGGCGTAACCCAAATACAGGCAACATACGGACATAACGAGGCTGTTGTTAATAGTCTTGTGCCCGTCGATACGTATTATATTTGGGCGCACGCTGGTTCAGGCAAGATAGGTTTGATACATCCCATAGTTCGCAAGAAAACAAAGCGTTTGGTTTCAAAAGAAAATCAGGAAAAATTTGAGCCTGGTGTTAAGTACGCGCCTCAAAAAAAATATGCGCTTGAATTTGTTGATAATAAGAAAGAAACTCGGGAAAAACCTGCGATTGGGCCAGATTTGGTGCTTGATCTTAAATTAATTGCCGACGAAGTAGAAACATTTTATGACTATCCACAAGACATAGAATTTGTGGTTAATAAGCGTGAAAATAAGATTTATTTTGTCCAAGCGCGGCCCGTTGTGCAGCGTAAACAAGAACGCATACAAGACTATATTACAGACATGTATCTTAACGGCCTGCCTGACCAAGCAGCGCATGTTGTGAGCGGTGAAAGTATTGGTATAGCTGGTGGGTATGTACGTCTGGTAGAAACAATAGGCCAGATTATTATGACCGATACGTTGCCGCAGGCGCTCAGAATTCATGATGCCCCTGAAACAAATAGACGTGAGATTAAAGCCGTAATTGTCAAAGAGATGGCTCCGTCAACATCACATGAAGCAACGACGTTCCGTAGTTATGGTATTCCGGTGCTTGTCTTTTCTGGCGACCAGTGTGACACAATAAAAGCGTGGCTGAGTGAGGGGCAGGCGTGCGTGTTATGTGATATGCAGCGCGCACTGGCCGTCAAAGCACGTGCGCAGGATAAAGAATTACTTAAAGATAGCGTGAAAAGAAAAGAATTTATTTATGAAGGCTGGTACACCCATCCAATACCACGCAAAATATCACTTATTCCAGATTTTTTAGAATTATTTAAGACACGCAATAAAGACACTTTTGAAGCAAATTTTGTCGAGCTTGCCTGGGATAAAAAGAAAGATCAAGATGACAAAAAAGTTTCGGTTGGGGCTTTGTTGAGACGTATTAAAGCGGGGGAAAAAAAAGAAGATGTTCTTGGCGCGCTCAAGTGCATAGTTTATCGCGCAGCATCTCTTTTGCAGCCTAAAGATGTATTGGGGCAAGCGGCTCTTGTGTATTTGGGGGTTGTGTGTAGCGCCGTAGAAATTTTGCACATATTTGAAGAAACTAAGAACATGAGCACGGGGCAGGCACGTTTATTACGCTTATATGCGATCAAGTTTTTAGAAGCGATAATTTATCAACAGGCAACGTTAGACATGGTTTCAGGATTTTCGCTTGGTGATCTCTTAAAAGAGCAAAAAGATGACGAGATTGCCGGGGAAAAAATAACGGGAAAATTTGGGGCTGAGTCCCGGGAGTATGTCCGTGACCTCATGAAGGCCGATAAACTCATATTGCGTGAAGATATTAAAAAAAATTGGCAAACGTTTTTAAACGGTTTATCTGAAACAAGATTGCCGGGACAGAAGTTTGAGCAAAATTTCAGAAACGTGTCTCAAGCGATTAAGCATCTTGCGTTGGTTGTTGCCCGTTTGCAAGAATTTGGTGTTCTTGGAGTCTGGATTAATTCGTCTTTTATTAAAGCGTGGGAAAAAAATAAAGATAAAGAGATATCAATTCGGTCTCACGCTTGTGCTTTTGATTTGGTAGAAGAATATTATGCTAATAAAGAAGTTATCTCGTGGGTTCAAGAAAATGGACATATTCTTGAGACCTGGCAAAACAGGATTGAGCAATGGGGTGATCCTGCGAAATTTACGAAATTGTATACTGAGTTTTCAAAACAATTTTTGTTTATTTTCGTGGCTTCAAACGAGGCGTTTTGGCAGAATTGGCAAGGCAAAAAGGTGCCGCCATTAGATTATAAAGATTTAAAAGCGTTTGTTTTAACTAAATATGCACCGCTTATAACAAGATTCAAAAATACGGGCGAGCTGGGCAAGTTGGTTCTTTTGGGCTTTTTGAAAAAAATAGTCGACGTGTATGATAAATCAATTAAGGGCCTGACTGGTAGTCCTGCGTATAAAGACAAGAAACAGGACCAGGTTGTACGCTTTGCGCAGGTACTTGTTGGGTACTTGATGCTTATGGAGCAGTGGGTTGCGGCGATCGATGATGACCAGAAAGTAATGGAAAAGAAGCTGATGCTGGTTGAGCTGAATCGCCAAGATTGGAATTGGCCGTTTGAACAATATCTCAAAAAAATACGCGAAATTTTTATGAAACGCTATCAGGAGCCAAAAGAATCTTATTTAAATGCGACGTCAACATTTTCAGTTGCGGCTGCTGCGCTTGGGAGCAAGGTTGATTTTGCCCGTGCTTTGCCTGTGTCGCTTGAAGATTTGTTTACGTTAATGCACCAAAATATTTTAGTTATTATTTCTACGTTACATAAGCAGATTGGTATTTCTGAGGCCGGGTTGCCAGATTTTATTCAAAAAGTATCTGCGAAATTGCGCGAAGTGAGTTCGTATGATGAGCATGAGGGGCGAATGACGTATGCAACGCTTGTCGGGGTTGATTATAATTATCCGTATATGCGCTTGAATTACAATTTGGTGCTGCGCCAACATAGTGTAACGTTTAGTCTTTTATATAATACGAATAAAGAGCATCAGGCCGTCTTGTCACCCGTGTTTATGGGGCACAACGAGTATAACAGAATGTATGCGCTTGGTGGGTATGCGAATCTTGCGGCGCTTGCATCGGGCTTTGTGTTTGCAAAACCACCGGCAGTTACGGGTGTTGCTCAGGGCAGGCAAGCTGGTTTGGTTACGACTTTTTCGTGGATTTTGGACGAAAAAAGTGATCTTGATATTTTGGTGAAATATCTTAGAGCGTTTGCACAGATGACAATGGGGGCTTTTGTCCGCTCTATTAAGATGCTTGATACTGTTAATAAAATGAGTGGTAAAAAATGGGGGAAAGGCCTAGGTCTATATCGTGACCATGATTACAAGTGGGTTGGCGCCGATCAAGTTTTTACTTTATTTGAAAAATTGGCCGTTCCGGACCAGTTTTTCTTGAATGATCTTTTTTGTAGCGCCTTTTTTGTAGATGCTTTTATAGGAGCAACTAAGTATAAAGAGGCTCTTAATGGCATTAAATTAAGTCTCTTAAAAGATGCTCAATTTAATTATCCATTAAATATCGAAAGTGGTATGAAGCATGAAGACCTTGAGGTAACTAAGAAGATTGGGACTGACACGCTTTTTTTATCACGTTATTTGTTATCAAAACTATGTTTGTTATTAGAGATTGAAGAATCGCGTTCAGCAGCGTTTGTTCTGGTAGAAGAATTATTTAAAAATAAACAGCTTGTCAGGGCTATGCCGGACCTGGTGATGAAGGGGCTTGATGTTTTGGCTAAAAAAGATGGAGATTATCAAGCGTTTGTTAAAAGTAAATTATCAGAATTTATGCATGATTGGGCATTGTTGGTATCGGCAAATCCAGGTTTTTTTGATGTTTTTGTGCCGCTCGCTAAAAAACTATTTTCTGAGGGAGAAATTAAAGTATTTATGGATGAACTTTTGCCGAAAAAATTTCTTGCGCAATTGCCCGTGTTTTTGAATGATTTTGTTCCGATAATTGTACGCGAATATCCTGAAGCTAAGATTAAAGAGGTTCTGGGAAAACTAGATGAGGCGGCTGTTCAGGCCCAGGGAGCTGTAGATGTGGATGCGTTTGTTGCCCAGGCCAAACCAGTTCTTGGAGAAAAATTTGCTCAAAATGAAGAAAACGTTAAAAAACGAGCTTTGTTTAATGCGAAAAAAGATTTTAATCAAATATTCTCTGAGTTTGCATCAGAGTTGATAAAACATAAAAAGTTTGATTTGGCAAAAGAGATTGTGTTCGATTTAATTAATAAAAAGATTGCGTATGTTAGGGCGTTTGCAGCTGCTAAGTTCGCGATAGATTCGCATAAAGAAGATTTGCGAGTGTATTCCTTTGCGGCTGATCTGGCAAAGGCGTTGAGCAAGGCTACCGGTGTTTATGTTGGGGCGCAAAATGAGGCAAACGATTGGGGATGGCCTGATTCTGGAAACGCCTATCTTTTGCCAGAGGAGCCTGGATTTCAGACGCAAATGGCAAAAGATATAAAGATGCTACTGCTTGAAAAAAGCGAGGAGCTCACGCGTGAAGGCAAAGTGGCGCTTGCCGGGCAGGTTGCTCAGCTGGCTCATGGTATAGACGTTGTATGCGAAGAAGTGGTTATAAAACCAAACGTTGATGAAAGTAGTGGTTGGTGAGCTTTGTAAAAAACAGAGGGGCAGGTTTTTACGCCTACCCTAATAACGTCTCAGTTATTTAATTAAACAAAACTTAATTATTTATACTCTGCTATTTGTTCTTCAAATTTGTGTAAAAATTTTTCCTGGATTCCTGGACTGATTGAGCCTGGACGCTGTTCGCGTACAAAGTTTATAGCCTGCTGGGCTGACATGTTGTTGTTTGTGATTAGCCAGAGAGCCAACATGGTGCCGGTTCTGTGTAGGCCTTGTTCACAGTGCACGACTATTTTACCGCCCGTGCTTGTAACTTGTTTGGCTTCTGTTAAGAATGTTTTTATTTGGTCTTCTGTTGGTGCATTACCTGATTGAATTGGCAAGTGTATGTTTTTAACTGACGTGTTTTTGAAAAGCGTTGCATCAAGTTTGTCTTTGGTCAGTGTAACTACGAGCTTTACGTTTTTACTTTCAAGATATTTGATTTGTCCTGGTGTTTCTGGCTTTGCCATGCCGCTGATAAGATTGTTTGTAAGCGTGCTGAAATTCTGCGGGAATATTTTAATAAACTCGTCTTTTAATTCTAATTTAGATGAGCTTTCATCAAGATCAGCAATTTGTTTTTCGGTTGCGTTATTTATAAAATGTGTATTCTCAAGGAGTTTTGTTATTACGTCTTTTACATTG
>JBDRBF010000072.1:0-8954 GCA_043822925.1 bacterium | reverse complement strand
ATACTCATCCCGAAGGACTTTCTCGTTCGACTTGCATGTGTTAGGCACGCCGCCAGCGTTCATTCTGAGCCAGAATCAAACTCTCCGTATCAAAAATTACAAGGTCTCTACACTCAGAAAATTATTATTGCTTTAACCTAGCTGCTATTTAAACTTTTTTAATAATAAATTTTCTAATTTTATTGTGGCGTTCATATATTTCAAAGACGATAATTTTTTTGGTTTCTACTTCTATTTTCTCAGGCCCTCTCCCCTCAAGCACCTTTCAGCTACAGGTGATAATTATATCTGTTCTTTTTCTTATTACAAGCTTTTTTAAAACTTTTTTAATCTCGAAAAGATAGTACCACAAGCTGATTTCAGAGGAGTCCTAAATTTATTTCAGTTATAAGAGACCATTATATCTGTTCTTTTTCTTATTACAAGCTTTTTTAAAATCTTTTTAATCTCGAAAAGATCATGCTGCAGGTCGATTACAACAAACTCATAAATTTCACAATCTTTAACTTGAAGCGTTATTATGACACATAAATAAAAAGTTTCAAGCATCTTTAATAAAAAAATTTAAGCATCATTGCACTAAATATTAACAATCCATACACTAATACTTAATAACCTATTAAAAACACTAAAACCCAAGGGGATTACTAAAATGAAAGTACTTACTATAGGCGGCGCCACACAGGATGTATTTCTAACCTATGCAGGTACCGACTACATGACAATCGCTAAACAAGGCGCTTTAACAAGTTATCTTCTTTTTGAATCCGGTGAAAAAGTTGAAATAGAAGACATCACATATAAAACCGGTGGCGGAGCAACAAATTCTGCGACTGGATTTAAACGACTCGGATTTGAAACAAGTTGCTTATGTAATATAAAAAACGATGAAGCGGGCAAGGCTGTCCGACTCGATTTAGAAAACGAGGCGGTCGAGACAAGTCACATACATATATCTCAACAAAATCCAACAGGCATATCATTTATTATCAACTCAGCACAAGGAGAACGCACAATCTTTGCATATCGCGGAGCCAATAGTCTCCTCAGAGAAGAAGACATTCCATACGATGTTATCAAAAATTGCGACCAACTGTATATAACATCACTAAGCAATGAAGCTTCTAAACTACTTCCCGCTATTGTTACATATGCATATAAATACAAAGTACCTGTTGCCATAAACCCTGGAATAAGCCAACTCGCTAAAGGCACAGAGACCCTCAAAGAATGCCTTAAATACATAGACACTCTTATCTTAAACAGTTATGAAGCAAAAAACTTCATGATAGCCTTAATAGAAAGAGACAAGAGCTACAAAAAAGCACTTGAAAGCCTACCAGAAAAAGCTAGATGTAAAACAAACGAAACAGATGAAAAACCATATCTTATCAACACACCTATACTTTATGAAAACTTATACTTCAGCATAAGAAAATTCTTCCAACAAGCTTTAGCTATGGGACCAAAAATAGTCGTAATAACCAATGGATGCAACGGCGTATATGTTGCAACAGAAAACAAAATCTTATTTCACCCAAGCCTCAAGATCCCCGTCGTTGATACAGTTGGAGCAGGCGATTCTTTTGGATCATGCTTTATTGCAAGCTTAAAACTTAAATACTCTATACAAGACGCTCTTAGAAATGGCATTATTAATAGCGCATCTGTGCTTGGTCACGTAGGCGCCAAAACAGGATTATTAACACATGAGCAACTCAAAGAGAAAAGAAAAGAATTGGATACGAAACTTTTACAAGAATTTGAACTCCAAGAAAAATGATATAAAACATGAAATTTTTTAAAAATTTAGCCACACACATAAACAGATACATATATAGAAAGAACTCCCTTCTATATGTAGAAATAAAAAATGAAACACTTACGCTTACGCTATTCTCATGCAAAAGAAACACATTAAATATTATAAATATGACAAAAATTAAACTTGAAAACAGCGAATACATCCATGAAACTATCTTTAATCCTACGATAATTTATCGATACATTAAAAAATATGTGCACGACCAAGAACTTTATAAACCAAAAACACTTATTAGCCTACCCGAATACGAAAAAATACCCCCTGAAAAACAATACATGGCAATTCTACAAACAGCTCTTTGCGTCGCTAAAACACATGTATATATAGAAGCAATAAGCAAAGAGCAACTTTTAACCAATACGCAACCCATACCTATTACTCGTTATTTACAGATACAAAAAACTGACCTTTTAATTCCATTTAAGCATTACAACCAACATTCACCAATCACATGGCTCATACGCTCAGGAATTTTAACTGGAATACTTGTCGTAATACTGAGTTACATACAAATAACCAAACAGATTAAATATAAACACATGCAAAAAGAATTTGACGTCTTAAATTCTCAAACAGATAAACTCAAGGAAAAAGTCCAAGCCCTGCATGACATTCAAGATGAAATCTCCTACTTTCAAGGCAAAATAGAACTAATAAACAATATTTCACACCCCATAAACAATCCCCTAAAACTACTGCTTGCTCTTTCACGCTCAATGCCAATAAATACCTTTATTACACATTTAACAATAAACCCAGTACAAATAGAAAAAACCGAACCAAGCCAAATAATACAAAACAAAATAAATAACCCAGAAAATCCAAAAACTACCCCTAACACAAAAACTCAAGAAGATATGCCAAACAACATAATAGTAACAATAGAAGGGATTTCGCATGATACAAAAGAAATAACACAGCTACTCAGTAATCTAGATAAACAAAGCAACATAGAAGATCTCTCTATCACAAAAATCAAAAAGATCAAAAAAAGACTCATTTCTCAACCCAATGCAGCAAGTAGCCAATATTACTTTAAAATAACCGGACTACTCGAAAAATAACGCCAGAAGTAACATTTGCACTAAAATCTATTTTTTGGTAGTATTTACAATGCTTTAAAAAATGGTTTTTTAAGGCTTTTTTGTTTAACCCTTTAAGATTTCATTGTGTGTTGTCAAATTCTTGCAACCACAATTCTATTTTAATCAAACCAAGGAACATATGTATGTCTAAGGAACTCGAGAAACCCAAAGAAATTTCAGCTCGTTTCAGCAGTGAACTTATAGAAGAAGTCTATAAGCTCAGTGAAACTGAAAAAGCCGATCTTGATTTACTATATCAAGATACCATTTCAAAGTTTCAAGTTGGTAACGTCGTCAAAGGCAGAGTTCTTCGTAAAGAACATGGCGGCCTATTAATCAGCATCGACTACAAATCCGAAGGCCTCATTCCAAACTTTGAATTTTCAAACTATGAACTAGAAAAATTACCTGCAGGCTCAGACATCGATGTATTACTCGATCGCCTTGAGGATGAAAACGGCATTGTCGTTCTTTCGTATCAAAAAGCAAAAGCATTAAAAGCCTGGGACAATATCTCCAAACTTGCTTTAGCCGATGAACCTGTGCGCGGAGTCGTTACACACAAAGTTAAAGGTGGCTTGAGTGTTGATGTTGGCATCCCAGCATTCTTACCAGGGTCACAAATAGACGTTCAACGCGTAACAGATTTCGATCAATTTGTTGGGCAAGAAGTTTCCTGCAAAATCTTAAAAGTTAACAAAAAACGCGGGAACGTTATTATCTCACGAAGAAAATATATCGAAGAACAACGCTCAGAAGACAAAAAGAAAGCACTAGAAACAATTCAAGACAACCAAGTACTCCAAGGTATTGTCAAAAACATCACCAGTTATGGCGTGTTTGTTGACGTTGGCGGAATTGACGGACTCTTACATATCACCGATATGTCATGGGGCCGAATTGCTCACCCAAGTGAATTAGTTCGCATCGGCGATACTATCACCGTAAAAGTTATCTCTTTTGACAAAATGCATGAAAAAATCTCTTTGGGCATGAAGCAATTATCTGCAAACCCTTGGGAACATGTCGACAAAAAATACCCACTTGGCAACAAAGTCAAAGGTCGCATTTCAAGCATTACCGACTACGGGCTATTTGTTGAAGTTGAAAAAGGCGTTGAAGGGCTCGTTCATATTTCAGAAATCTCTTGGACCGAACGCATCAACAATTTATCCAAATACTTCACTGTCGGCAATGAAATTGAAACAGTCGTCGTTGCTCTTGATAAAGACAACAGACGCATGTCTCTCAGTATCAAACAACTGAAAGATGATCCTTGGAAAACAGTTGCTGAAAAATTCAAAGTTGGCGATCATATTTCTGGAAAAATCAGCAATATCACCGATTTCGGAATTTTCGTTCAGCTCCTTGAAGGCGTTGATGGACTTGTACATATTTCAGACATCTCATGGACAGATCACGTAACACATCCAAGTGAACGCTACAAAAAAGGCGATCAAGTATCTGCTGTAATCCTAGCAATTGATCCAGATAATAGAAAAGTGTCTCTTGGTATCAAACAACTTGAAAATGATCCATGGGAAAAAGTTGCTGAACAATACAATGTCGGCGACACTGTCGAAGGCACTGTATCAAAAATCACAAACTTCGGTGCATTTATTAAACTTCCTACCGGCATAGAAGGCCTTGTACATATTTCAGAATTATCCGATAAAGAAGTTGTAAAAGTCGAAGATATTCTTAAAGTAGGCCAAACGGAAAAATTCAGAGTTATCAAGGTCAGCCCAACTGAACGTAAATTGGGTCTCAGCCTAAAACCTGAAAGAGAACAAACAGCAACAACGCCAGAAGAACAACAACAAGAAGATGTACAAGAAAAACCAAAAGCTAAAGTTGTAGAACCAAAGCCAGCAAAACAGCCTGTCAAACAACAAAAAGCAGCACGAGTTGAACCTAAGCAAGAATATAAAACACCTACATCAACAACAAAAGAACCAGCAAAAAGCTCTCTTCAACAAGCACTTGAAGAACACATGAAGAGACAAAACAAAGCAGAGAACAAGTAAGCTTTTTAGGGCTTGTCATCCCAGACTTGATCTGGGATGACAAGCCCTATATTTAAAAATAGGTGAAATAATGGAAAGAACACTTGGTCTTATAAAACCTGATGCAGTAAAAGCAAAATTCACCGGAAGAATAATCTCCCGTATTGAAGAAGAAGGCTTTAATATTGTAGCATTAAAAAAATTAACACTAAGCAAAGAACAAGCAGAAAAATTTTACGCCGTTCATAAAGAAAGACCTTTCTTTGGAGAACTTGTCGACTTTATGTCATCAGGCCCTATAATCGCAATGGCCTTGGAAAAAGAAAACGCTATAGCTGAATGGCGTAAACTTATGGGCGCAACAAACCCAGAAAAAGCAGAAGAGAATACGCTTCGTAAACTCTATGCCAAAAGCATGGGTGAAAATGCGACACATGGATCAGATGCTCCTGAAACAGCCGCTGTCGAAATCCCATTCTTTTTTCCTGGCTTAAAGTAATAAAATATAGGGGTATAAACATAAACTATTTACACAATCCCGATTATCTAAAACGTTAGAGAAGGTGATCTTAAAAAATCGCCTTCTCTTTTTTTATTATTGTCATCCCATACTCAGCTCACCCTGAGCATTGGATCCTTAAATAAACAAAAGTAACAGATGACATCAAAAAAAATTCTAACTTTATTCGCCTACGTTCTCGCCCTCACACTTCTTATCACCCCACACGGACAGGCAACAGAAACAAAAAACACAGAATATAACGACCAAGAAATTACCGAAATACTTAAGTCTCTTGGCCTAAAGACAACAAAAACAGTATCTTTTATTCTTCTATCCGAGCTCATAGGTGATATAATTCACGAATTCGGGCACTACTGCGCGCTCAAAGCAATTGATCCATCTATACAAAATTCAATACACCTTCGCGCCTCATCAAAAACAGTTAGGGAAATCTGCTCACCTATCAAGCCTAACCCTCTTTTTACAGTGGGGAAGACCTCTTTTTACGGGGATGGAGCGATTAACATCAATAAAATACCAGATCGAAGAGATATCGATAACTTAGACCCATCTAAAAAAATCGCTTTCTTTGTCGCAGGCGGAGCAAGCAAACTCATCTTTACCTACTTTTTGTTAACTATTCTTGCTGCACACAAAAAGCATCAAGAATCGGAGACCCTCAAAGAGTCTCTCTTGTTTGGCATACAACATGCGCTAACCCCGTTTGAAAATATATCATCAACAAAAAAGCTCACCCCCGTGCAGCTTATTTTTGAAACGATTTTAGCAACACTGCTCATGTTTTTCTGCTTAGATGACCTATTTTATACATTCACGCCCGTAAGTCTTACGTCTTTCAGCAATCTTGGTGGCGCGCTGCCTGATGGAGTCCATGCCTGGTATGCATTGCTTGGGTACAATGAGCGTCGCCCATTAAATGGCGACCAAATATTCACGTTTAAATCTATACAAATTTTATTTGGCGTTTTGTATGTTATTGCACTTGCTGTATTAGCAAAAAAAAGCATCTCTACTGTTTTGCACTATTACAAAGAAGATGAGTACGGCGAACAAAATTCGCCAGAACTTGGAGAAATAGAAACCGCTATTCGAGAGGCATTGCAAAGCGCCTCAAAAAAAGACCCGGATTTAGACATTAAAAACGAATTATCAGAGAAACAACCTGTAACGCCAGCAACAATTTAGAATAACCGACAGAGTCTCTTTAACATTTAGGGCATGTATAAAAAGTACATGCCCTTCTCTCTTTTATTACTATTAGCATTCTTTCCCAATTAATCCCATAACTTTACCAACTCACTCTCCCCCCGATATTACGCAACTTTTTCCCGTAACCCACGAGCAGATCAGCGCCTCTTACAAAGTGAATTATTAAACCAGGAGCACATTTATGATCGATTGATGGGGGGCGTTTTTCTTACACTCACTTCTATGCTATACTGCCTTAAAGCACCAAAGTTCATTCAAGAGAGGACTTTAGTTCATTTATTGTAGGGGGTTTTTTCATGAATACATTCAAAAATACATTCAAAAAAACAATTTTCACTGTCGTAGTCACCTGTGGCTTATTATCAGGCCTTAATGCCGATTATCTTAAGAACAAAGAAAATGAGCAGTATTTGAAAGTCAAGAACGATACAGTAGTTTTTACCACAGACAAAGAACAAGCCACGGATTTTTCTATAGTTAATATTACGTCTAAAACTGCTCTTGGGTCTGCTTCTTGGGAAGTACATTATAAAGAGCAATCTTTATATCCTATGATGACCAAAAAAGGGGAAGTCTTGTTTGTTGTTGCTCGTCATGACAAGAACCCTTATTGGACCAGTGTTATTTGTCCAGGAAATTGGAATATCTTAGAATATAAAATATTAAACACACATGTGAAACTTGAGCGAATAAAATCAGAGTAAAAAGAACAAGAACTTTAACGATAATACAAGAGGGGCCTCCGGAATTCCGGGGGCCTTTTTTTATACTGTTACCTTTAAAACGCAACTAAAGACTCAAATGCAGCACGTTGCTTATGCAAAAAACTGCTTGCAACAGCGTAAAGAGGCAGAGACCGGATATTTTGATAAACAGAATAATTTTGAGTTGAAAATTTAATGCCATAGGGAGACTGTGGATGGTTTTCAAGAAATACATGCATACTTTTAAGCGTTGTCCCTTTGCCACTTTTGACTTCAATAGGAATAATAAACTCGTTATCTTGTATAAGATAATCAATTTCAGCTTCACCACCAACTTTACGTCTATGCCAATAATACGTTTCGGCATCATATATTGGATTGGTATATGCCAGCAATTCTTGGCCAACAAGAGCCTCAACATGTTCGCCTTTATTAACAAAAGTTGCAACAGGTTGGAGTAACCAATCACCAAGTTGCAACCCCAAAGTTGCTTGGCTCAATCCCACATCCAGCAAAATAACCTTAAAGTCATCAAGACGTTTTTGTGCCCCCAGAGGGATCCCCTGGCCAGCGGTATACCAAACTTTTTGTGCCACATCGGCAGTACAAAGCAGATCAAGACCTGGAGACAATTCGCGTGAACGATAGCCACCTTCAACTTCGCTGTACTTAAATTTTCTGCCTAACTGAAGAGGAATATTATCGAAAATAGCACGTAAATGTTCTACCTGCTTTTGTTTTGCATATTTATAAAAGTCTTGCCGGTAACTACTGAGCAAAGATTGATGGATTGCGGCGCATTGAAATAGATCTTGTGTATTGCGCCATACATCAACAACTTGAGGCATTCCACCAAGCGCAGTGTACTGGGCCAATAAACCAATAAGTTTATCGTGAATCACAGAGCTCATTTCTTTATTATAGTCTTGATTAAAAATAGCATCTACGGCTCTTTGCTGCCCAAGCGCTACAAGGTATTCGATGAACGACATAGGGTGCATATACAATGACTGAACACGTCCTACTGGAACCCCAACCTGTTCAATAGAAAAATCTAAAAGAGATCCAGCAGCTACAACATGCAGCTCTGGCATCATTTCATAAAAATAACGCAACGATATAATTGCTTGCGGAACTGCCTGAATTTCGTCAAAAAAAAGAAGCGTCGTTCCAGGTACAAGCTGCTTTGCACCAATAGCCACACAAATATCACGTAAAATGCGCTTTGGATTAAGATCTTGCTCAAAGAGCGTCTTCAATTTTGGTTGCACCTCAAAATTCACTTCAATAAAATTATCAAATAATGCCCCAAGTTGGCGAATGGCGTATGTCTTGCCTACTTGACGAGCACCATGTAAAAGGAGCGATTTGCGATATGGATTGGTTTTCCATGCTATAAGTTGATAATCAATTAATCTGCGCACAACTTTGCCTCTTGATTAAAATGGTTCAAATATGGGGGCACTTTTAGCCACAACATGGTTAAATTATGCCACATGCTTAGACCATTTTGCAAATTAATGTAACTTTCTGCAATTTTCGCATCAAAAACGCGTCCAAATCTATGTCTCTTACAAAGTGCATTAATTAAACCCTTCGACA
>JBDRBF010000071.1:0-3174 GCA_043822925.1 bacterium | reverse complement strand
TAAATATGTGACAATAATTGATATGTATCGATCGGTGGTAGGTGGTACCAGAGTTGCGACTTTTGCCCGAACACGGTGCCAATTTGAAACGCAAGTTTCATACGGTCTTTTACCGGATCAAGTCCAAGAATTTTTATTGATCCTGATGTTGCATGTAAAATTCCGGTTACGATTTTTATGGTTGTCGATTTACCTGCGCCATTGGGGCCAATAAATGCGACGCAGTCGCCTTGCGATACCTGAAAAGAGATATCGTCTACAGCTGTCTTGTGCTGGTATTGTGGCGCAAAAAGTGATTTAAAACTGGCCAGCACCCCTTGCTGTTTTTGAACTATTGAAAAAGTTTTTACGAGATTTTCAACTTTGATTGCATTTGTGTCCATAGGTTTAGGCTCCCTTCAATTATATTTGTCATCCCAGACTTGATCTGGGATCCAAACCTTTTGGCCTAGCCGCTTGCTTTTTCTTACTTCTTTATAGAATGCTTGCATATTGAAGATATTTGTTCGCGAAAACCCTCCCATTCCTGGGAATTCTTTTTGTACGTCATTGGCGAGTTTCTCTATTATATTTGATCCCCTTATTGGCCGCAAGTGTGGCTTTGACTTGAGTTTGTTGAATTTGATTTTTTATGCTCAATAAAACAGTGGCGTAGCCTTTGATCGAAACGGTAGCTTGTTTTATCTTAGTTAAAGCTTTTTTTACTAACTTTTTTTTAGCCATATGTTATTTCCAATTTGTCGCACAGCTTGTGTGACTTTTACGTAAGTATCGTAAAAACGTCTATTCTGATGTGTTTTCAAAAGTCCAGCAAGCTGCTGGACTTTTGTGCTTACTCGTCTTGTAACGCTTCAACGGGGTCAAGCAGTGATGCTTTGCGTGCTGGATAGTACCCAAAAAAGAGCCCAATAAAAATAGTTATGAGTAGGGCGATAACTATTGGTGTAATTTCGATAATTGCTGGCAAACCGGTAAACGTGGCCAGCAGCCAGGAGATCGTAATGCCCAGCACAACACCAATAATGCCGCCAACGGTGCACAGGAAAACAGCTTCAAAAAGAAATTGGCGTAAAATTACGTGGCCCAGTGCTCCAAGTGCAAGCTTTATCCCAATTTCTTTGGTGCGCTCTTTGACGGCGACCAGCATAATATTCATGACTCCTATACCACCAACGAGTAATGCTATTGATGCGGCGATAAGTGCGAAAAGTGCGATAATTTTTGCTCCAGCTTCTGCCGCTTCAGCCATCGTTTGCGCGTCGTAAAACATAAAGTCGTCGGGGACATCTTCATCAAGTTTGTGTAGTGCGCGCATAATCCGTGTTACTTGTCGTTTGACCTCGTCATTTTCTTGCTCTGTGTAGGCACACATACTCATGCTATAAAATTCATTGGGATTTTGGCTAAAGAGTTTTTGTCCGGTTGTGAATGGGATATATGTCTTCATTTTTGAATAAACATCCCATTTCCCTTTTGTTTTTGGTGGTTTTAGGACGCCAATTATGGTAAATGGAATTTTTTTTAATCGAATGCTTTTGCCAATGGGGCTTTCCCATGGCTTAAATATAGTTTTTGCTGTTTCTGCGTCAATGACGGCGACATTTTCTTTGCGGTTAAGATGTTGCTGATTAAAGAAATTGCCTTCATGCAAAGTATGATCATAAATGTCAGAAAAATGCTCGTTCATTCCTGAAATTTCGGCAGAAAATTTGTTTCCTTCATAGAGTAGTTCAGATTCGTCGTACATTATAGGGGTAATATGCTGGACTTTATTGCATTGTGATGCAATAGCATCTATATCGCTTATTTTAAAAATGATTGGTGGTTTGTTTGCTCCTTTTGCGGCCCAATTGCCAGAACGAAGGAATATGAATTTTGAGCCGTACGCCATAATTTGGTCGCGGGCTTTTTTTTGTGAGCCATTACCAATGGCAGTAATGGCTATAATTCCGGCTATCCCAATAACGATGCCAAGCACCGTAAGAAACGAGCGCCCTTTGTGGTGGCGCAGGGCACGCAGCGCCATCCTAATGGTAAACGATAGATTCATGTTTATAAGCCTCCGCCCATTATTTTTCTCATCAGTTCTTTTGATGCATCATTTTCGACTATATCAATAAGAACTTCATCTTGGTCTATCAGGCCCGTTTTGATTTCAAAAAATGCGTTATCTGAAATACCTATTTCTACAGCTTTTTCGATAAAAGTTTTGTTTTCTATCGTCCAGATAAATTTGTGTGGGCGCTCTGTGTTTTTAGAGAGCTCTTTTTTCTTGGTTATATCAAGTGGCTTACTGGTGTGTCCTGTCATCTTTGTAAAAGCCTCAATTGCTTTGGGAGTAAATTGGAATACAAAGCCGGGTAGCGCTAGAACTTTTTTAGTTTTGCCCACTTTAATTTTTGCATGCACGGTCATGCCTGGACTGAGCAAGCGCTCAGGGTCTTTGATTTTTAATTCTGTTTTATAGAAAACAGATTTCTTTTCTGATTGGTCTTGGCTTTCGTTTGCAACATTTTCTTTGCCTATTGTTTCGATAGTTCCTTTCCAAACTTTGTATGGGTACGTGTCGACTGTCAGGTTAACTTTTTGGCCAATTTTAACATCGCCTACTTTACCTTCATCGACGTTTAGGATTACTTTCTTGATGCTTAAGTCTTTGGCGATTTTAAAAAGCGCTGCTGTTGTTGACGCAACCATAGAAACCAGTTCGCCTTCTTTAATAAGTATGGCAAGAACGGTGCCATCGTGTGGCGCTTTTATTTTTGTTTGCTTAAATTGGTAAAGCTCGTACTCATAGGCTGCTTGTTTGTTATTCCGTTCAGCTTTGGCAAACAAATAATCTTTTGTGATTTCTTCAAATTTATCTTTGGCTAATTGGCCAGCGTTATATAAAATTTCTTGGCGTTTATAATTTGCTTGTCTGTAATCTAACGTTACTTTAGCCTGCTCTAGAAGTGCTTTTTGTTGCGCGACTCGTGAGTCGCCATCGTTGCCTCCAAAACCATTATCAAGAAGCGCAAGCAACTGTCCCTCTTTGACGTCTTGGTTTTCTGTGACAAGAATTTTTTTTATTGTGCCGGTGATTAGTGGGCCAATTTTTGACGTGCCCTGGGCTTCCAGTGTGCCTTCGGCCTGAACAATATTTATGATATCGCGCCGTTCTGGTTTTTGCGT
>JBDRBF010000070.1:0-3283 GCA_043822925.1 bacterium | reverse complement strand
GGTTGTCTGCGCTGATGAGAAATTCTGTAAAGTTATAGCCCTTGAGGGCTTTCCCATAATCAATCCAATAAGGGGTGGTTACGTTTAATCGAAGGAATTCCTCATAGCTTGCTGCGGTGTTAACGTTTGGAAAAATCTGTGGATCCATTTTCGCCCAAGGCTGCTTTGGGTAAATCGATTTCTGGATGAGCGGCATTATCATGATGTTATCGGGTGTTCTTAAAAAGATTTTTAAATTCTGTCTCTTCTTTTGTTTGGCGATAATACTAATTTTTTTGATTGAAGGCTTATATTTTTATCAAATACTTCGTAAAGAATATTCTGTCACAAAAACGGATGCGATCTTTGTTTTTGATGGGGCTAAAGAAAGAGTTGAAGCCGGTTATAAACTGGTCGGGTTGGGATATGCGCCTAATTTGATTATTTCTCCAGCCGATTCTAAAAAATTATCAGGTTATAATTGTAAATACACTTTACCATCATCAGTAAAGTCCATCAAAGAAGATAAATCGAGAACAACATTTGAAAACGCCCTTTATTGCAGCCAAATCATCAAGAACAACAGATTTAAATCAATAGCATTGGTTACCTCTGATTATCATATGCCCCGGTCCTATTTCCTGCTGAAAACTTTTCTAACAGGTTCTGCTGTAAAAATTGAGCCAATCAAGGTTGAGTCCCTGAGACAACAATCGAGGGATAAGCAGCTAAAAATTGTGTACAATGAAATGGTAAAATTGTGGGGCAGTTTGGGGGAATTTGTCTATTACAAATTAACTGGCCATGTGCTGGAACGGCCACCAAAGGCTTATAAGGCCGTGCAATGGTTGCGGTCGATCTTGTTATTTGAATCATAAGACAATAGCGATCCGCAGATTTCGCAGACCTGTCCGCCTCTGGAGGATTAACGCAGATTATAAAAAGAAGGAAAAAAGATATAAGGCAAGAGTGGTTGGTGGAGAGGTTGCCGAGGATTTGTTTGAGCGAGGGCTTTGTCTGCCGTCGGGGACGGCTATGACGGAGGAGGACCTGGATCGGGTTGTTGAGGTGATAAGGAAAATCAGAAGTCAGAAGAAAGGATAGAGAAGTAAGGAGTATGTTGTTAAGCAACCATCTTCTTTCTTACAGGAAATTCTCGGGGGGTCCGTATGCTATCAGGATGCATTTGCTCCGTTTCTTTCAGTGCCTTGGCAATTTTTTTCACATCATATCCAAATTCCTGGCAAAATGTTTTTCTGGTTTTACGTATTTCTTTAATAACTGAATCATCTTTCATTTTCATCACCTGTTTCCTTGAAAAGTTGTAAAGGCGTTATGATTTCAGGAACAAACAGTTTTAATTTACGATTTATAGCCTCTATATGTTCTTTTTTATTCACGTTGGCCAAGTGGTTGCAATTCCATGTTAGAAGATAGTCCACTTTGTAAAAAGAGGCATAGGCCAAATGAAAAGCATCGCCCATATCAGTTCTTGGCATCAGATAATTTTTCAAATATTCCCCGACAATATCTTCAATCTCTGAAACAATAGGCAAAATCGAAATATCTTTTACAAAGCGAATAACTTTTTCCTTTTGGGGATAATTCCCTCTTTGTAATTCGACCAAAACTAATTCTGAAATATACAGGTCAAAAGAATCCTTTTCATTAGTCCACCAATCTCTTGTAACCTTTCTTCGATACCTTATATCAAGCTCTTTCCTTTGATCATAATAATAGCTGGGAATGGTGGTGTCCAAATATAATGATCTTTTTATCACTTGGCTGAAAATCCTTGTAAAATTTAGGGAGTCTACTTATTATTTTTATTAATAAATATAACGCAGTTCATTCGATGATGTCAACAGATACCCTGAAGAATCAGGAAATCTGGGAATCGAGTACGGAACGTCCGGAAATGTGTAAAATGGGGTCATAAAATGGGGTCAAGTCTACTATTGACCCTTAGTCCGCAGACCCGCCTGCCATTGCCCCGCCTGCCTCGCGTTGCGAAGCATTGCGGGCAGGGAGGCACGAGCGGGCAGGTTACACGGATTAATGGCCGCAAAAAGGCGCAAAACGCACAAAATTATAAAGAAAGAAAAAGAATAATTAGCCGCAAAAAGGCACAAGAATCGCAAAAGGGTTTTGGTATAGAACAACAATACCCCCTGAATGTTTATGATGATGGCTGTTTGAACAAAAGAAGTATGTTTTTGACGGGGTATATAATTTTTGTGTCTTTTGTGCTTTTTTGCGGCCGTAAAAGATATAGCCGCAAAGAGACGCAAAAGGCACAAATGGTTTTAAATGACAAGAGATAAAGATGAATTAGCCGCAAAAAGGCGCAAAAAGCGCAAAAATAGGGTTTGAATGAAAACAGAAAAAGATGACATATTTGTTTTGGTTGATCTCATAAGGGAGACGAGTTTTGAGTTGCATCGGTATTTACGGCACGGCCATTTAGAGAAGGTATACGAAAACGGATTGGCACATAGATTGCGAAAAGTGCAACTGACGGTAGAGCAGCAATATCCCCTGAAAGTTTATGATGAAGATGGTACTGTGCTTGGAGAGTATTTTGCTGATTTGTTTGTGGAAAATTGCCTTATAGTTGAGTTGAAGGCCTGCAAGGCGTTGGCGCAGGAGCACGCGGCACAGCTTTTGGGATACTTGCGGGCATGTCATGTTGAGCATGGACTTTTGATTAATTTTGGAGCATCCAAGCTTGAAATCAAAAAGTATGTGTTGTCTGAATAAGATTAGCCGCAAAAAGGCGCAAAATACGCAAGAATATAAAAGAAAGAAATGAATAATTGGCCGCAAAAAGGCGCAAAACGCACAAAATTATAAAGAAAGAAAGAGAATAATTAGCCGCAAAAAGGCGCAAAATACGCAAAAGGTTTTAAATGACAAGAGATAAAGATGAATTAGCCGCAAAAAGGCGCAAAACGCACAAAATTATAAAGAAAGAAAGAGAATAATTAGCCGCAAAAAGGCGCAGAAATCGCAAAAGTAAAAACAATATAAAAGAAAAAGCAAAAAAGAATAATTGACCGCAGGCGCAAAAATCGCAAAAATAATGTCTTTTCTACAATGGAGGTGGTAAAAATGACACCTGTCGCAAATGAGAGCATTGAGAACAAATTTTCATCATTATCAACTGAAGAGAAAGTATCAGTCATCAGCCATGGGGTTGCATTACGTCTTTCTGAATGGAAGAAACGGCTTTTTCTGGCTGAAAGCAAAGTCCGGTTCTTTGAGGAAAAGTACCGTATGTCCCTGGCTGAGCTGGATACAAAAG
>JBDRBF010000069.1:0-3072 GCA_043822925.1 bacterium | reverse complement strand
TGCCATATTCTTTGAAAGAATTTTCTTCGGCGGGTATTGCTATTGATAAGTGTTCTCTGACAGACAATATCTTCGGATTGAACGTAGTAGAATAATTGGCAAACTCTTGCATAATATTCATTAGTCGTACCTTCCTTTTGCAGTGTCAATCTCTATAACTTGTTTTTTTCTTTTACCATGAATTATGCAGTAATCTATTTGTTCACGTGTGGCAGGATTTTCATATCCGCAGATACCACATTGGATTATACCTTTTGTGATAGTCATTCTTCTGTTACATTTTGGACATGATAGTGTGTTGTCTGGCATGATTTCTTTCTTTATATTTGTATGGTATTTATAGCTTGTAAATTCTTTGTTCCGTTGTCAATACTATCAAGCATATCAAAAACTTTTTCACTCCAACCAGATATTAAATAAACATCATTCTGTCTTGTGTTTATTGGAGTGTTTCCATATCCGTTTAAATCAAAGAGATACAATTTTGCGTTAGGGCTTAACTGTTTATACTGGTTCCAATATTCTTTAAACGTATTTGAACCAGTATAACTATCCCACATTTGGCAATCTGTAAATATAAAAACTTTATCCATTACCGTTTTATTTTGCAATAACCATTCGATTACTTTATATCCATTAGTGGAATAACCAACCTCACCTTCGCATTCATGCAATCTTAAAGTGTTCTGTAATGGCGTATCGCCAGTAAATCTTTTTACTTTCCAAATGTCTCCAAAAAAACCGCATATACTTGAAGGCGATTTTAGTTTTAAAAGCTGACCTAAAAGCAAACCAATATCATATAGTTCTACTGAAGAGCGTGCAGATATAGTGCTCTCCATAGAACCAGAAACATCACTTGCGATTAAAACATTACAATCTAAACCCTTTACGTTTCCTATGCTTACTTTAACAGCTTCTTCTAAAGCACCAAGTATCATATCTGTATTTATAGAAGCGTTCTGTTCCAGTTCTCTATACGCACTAAAATATCTGAACGGTAACTGTTTCGAGTTTCTTACATTGTCTGGTCTTTTCAAGAAATTGGTAACTTTTATCATATGTTCGTTAGATATTTTTGCGTCAAGCATATTTCTAAGGTTTCTCAGCATTGCCATATATCCAACCTTGTTACTGTCTATAAGTTCTTCCCATATAACTTTTTTATCCTCACCTTTTTGTCCTGCTTCTGATAACATTGTTTCCCATGTGTAAGGTACAGATAGGTTATCATTTATTATTTTCTTAAACAAAACATCTTCTTCTTCGTTCAAAGGCTTGGCATGGCAAAGAAAAAGTGCGTCTTTTAATTTAACTTCTGTTTTCCTATTATACTTAGCAAACTTATATTCGTTAAATTTGTGAAAGCTGTTCGCTATACCTATCTGTATCTGTTTTGAAAGTTTATTGAGTTTTTTAAGTTCAGTTCTGTTGTTTGCGAATTGATAATATGCGAGCATTTCAGTTATTTCATCAGCCCTTTGTATAATTCTTTCAGTAGCTTTTGAAATAAGGTTATCCCCTTTATGTATTTTTGCGAGCTCCACAACAAGAACGATAGGAATTGTTCTCAAATACATTTGTTCTCTTGCGTAAATAGCAAGTTTAACAACAAATTCAGGCGAACATTTTTTTATCAAATCTCTTAATCTGTCAAGTTGTTCGGTGTCTTTCTCGTAAAATTTAGGTTGCATTAAACTTGTGCAAGATAAAGAATAGAGTTCCAATTCAGGAGATAATTTATAAGCTGTTTCGCCTTCGTGGTTTTCTGTAACTTTGCTATTTTTTACACTTTGATTAAATCTGCTCATTATCATCTCCTTTTGGTTTGGGGAACAAGCGAATAGAGTTATGGTTTCATTTCAAGTGAAGTAACTCTATTCTACGCCACCATTTTATTTATTGAAAGGAAAAAACGAAAAGGGAAATCAACCGCTCTACCAACTGAGCTATGAATCCCGAAGGACTCAACCGGACTCGAACCGATGACCTGTCTCTTAGCATGAGAAGTAACCCTTTTCTACGCCATTTCAAATTTTCAAAGTTATCGTAGAGTAACAAATGTATAGAGCATTTTTCCCTAAATGAAGTAACTCTATACTACGACATCTACGCTATTAAGTATAATGATATTTTTTAGGTTGGCAAGTTTTTTATGTAATTTTCTTTTCCAACTCCTCAACTTTTTTGGAAAACTTTTCAAGTAACAATTCAAAATCAGATATGCTAAATTTTACAGCAAATTTACTTAACCGTCTTAACTCATCTACTCGTTCTTCTCCGTAAGTTTTGTACATGAAAGAAGCGTATTCTGATTTGTTTCCGTGAAGCATACAATTACACGAAAAACATTGAGGGTGTACCAAATCTTCTTCAAACAAAACCGCATTACTTCTACCGTCGATATAATGTCCAGCTTGCAATTCTCTCCAATGTTTTATTTTTCCACAAGCCACACATTTTGCGTAGCCATTTTCGTCGGCATATTTTAATCTGATATACTTAGAAAACATATCCCAAGTTTTCTTTTTGAGTTTAGCCTTTGGAGATTTTTTTGGTTTTTTCAATGATGTGCGTTTCATTTTTTGCCTTTCTTAATTTTATATCCACCGCAAGCCAAGCACATCAAGCGTTGTCTTAGCTTTCTGTTTTTGTCATAATATTTCTGCGTGGCGATATTTCGGCTACCGCATTTACGGCATACTTCTTTTGTGGTCATTTTTCCAGTTCCTCCAGTTTGTGTATCATGTATTTGGCGAACGTTTCAAGTTTTTCTATATCAATTTTAGGGCAAACCCCGTTATAGTGCTTTAGGACTATCATTTTTAGTTGCTCAAGCTCATCTTTATCAAGTCCTAAATACTTTTTCTTTATTTCAATTATTTCCATGTTTACCTTCCTCCTTTTTTCAACCATAGCCTTGTGGATTGCTTCGGCGATAGTCTTTATTTTTTTATCAAATTCTATTGCAGATAAATTTCTCTCAGTCCATTTTAAAAGGGCTAATCTTGTAAGCTCGCTTTTTGATATAATTTCAGAAATCTCATCTATGCTAAGCACCGGCACTTCAAG
>JBDRBF010000068.1:0-5312 GCA_043822925.1 bacterium | reverse complement strand
CTCACAGGAGCTTCAGGCTTGCCAGCCTGAGGAAAGAAAGAGAAATCACCTGCCTAGTGTTAAAACACCAGGCTCACAGGAGCTTCAGGCTTGCCAGCCTGAGGAAAGAAAGAGAAAGCTTCTAGTTCTCAGGCGTAGTCGCCTGAAATTTATCATAGCCTATGGTTTTAACCATAGGTATTGATTTCATTTTAATACCGTGCTAATTTCGCAGACAAAGAATCAAATAACGCTGACCCATTAACAAAAACGAGCACTTTCATGAGCAATACATATTCGAGAATGTTTTTTCATTGCATATGGGGAACAAAAAACAGATACCCATCGCTTCTGCCTATTTTTGATAAAGAGGTGCATGCTCTTATTAAAAACCACATTGAAAAAAAAGGAGGCAAAGTTCTGGCAATAGGTGGATCCATTGATCATGTACATGTACTTATCTCAATGAAACCTACGACTCTTATGTCTGACTTAATCCAGCAAGCAAAAGGTGGAACTACGCGCATTATTCGCGAATTATTTACCGATAAAAAACACTTTTTCTGGCAACGAGGATCAGGAATATTTTCAATACGATACTCGGACGTTAATGTTGTAAGCAAATATATTCAAAATCAAGCAATTCATCACAAAACAAATTCTTTTGAATCTGAATTTCGTGCATTACTTAAATTGAATGGCTTTAATGATTCAGAAGATTTTTTAGATTAACTCTTAGTATCGCCTAGTGTTAAAACACCAGGCTCACAGGAGCTTCAGGCTTACCAGCCTGAGGAAAGAAAGAGAAAGCTTCTAGTTCTCAGGCGTAGTCGCCTGAAATTTATCATAGCCTATGGTTTTAACCATAGGGCACTCAGGCGTAGTCGCCTGAAATTTATCATAGCCTATGGTTTTAACCATAGGGCACTCAGGCGTAGTCGCCTGAAATTTATCATAGCCTATGGGTTTAACACGAGCGCTTTTTTAGCGAATTTTAAGCGTCAAAAAAGCAATCATACACAGGATTATTGATATGATCCAGAATCTGACCGTTATCTTGGCCTCTTTCCAACCAAGCAACTCAAAATGATGATGTATCGGAGCCATGCGGAAAAGACGCTTGCCCAAATACCTAAACGACAATACTTGTAAAATAACAGAAACGGTTTCAAGTACAAAAATACCACCACTAATAAGCAGTAACAATTCTTGGCGCGCCATCAACGCCATAAGTGCAAGTGCTGCACCAAAAGCAAGCGAGCCAACATCACCCATAAAAATTTGTGCTGGATGCGTGTTATACCATAAAAAACCCAAGAGAGAACCAACCAGCGCTGCACCAATAACCACTATTTCAGCACTGCCGGCATACGGAATATAAAGATATTTAGCAAATTTCATATGACCCGCTAAATATGCAATAAGAGAAAATGTTCCAAAATTAAATATTAATGGACCGGTCGCCAGCCCATCAAGCCCGTCAGTAAGATTTACAGCGTTACTCATGGCAACAATAATAAATACAGCCCACGGAATTAATAATAACCAAAGATCCGGCATAAACGTTTTAACAAAGGGCACACATAAGCGTGTATCTGGATGAGATAAAAAGTACCAAGCAAGTGCGATAATCGTTGCCAAAGAAACCTGTAAGAGCATTTTTGTTCGGGCGAATATCCCCTTGTGATGGCGTATTTTAAGCCAATCATCCACAAAGCCAATAGCCCCAAAACCGACAAAACACACAAGAAATAACCAAACGTTAAGATTACTTAAATTACACCACAAGAAGCTGGTCATGAATACGACCATGATGACAAATAACCCACCCATAGTCGGCGTATTATTTTTCTCCTGATGGGAACTTGGCGTCCATTCACGCACTTTTGACCTAAAATTCTTACTCGATGTTCTAATAAACCAATTACCAAAAACAAAGGCAAAAATAATCGATGTTAATAACGCACACATTGCGCGTACACTGACATAGTGAAACAAGTTAAAGAATGTCCACTGTTTATGTAGGTACTGTGCAAGGTGATAAAACATCGCTTATTCCCCTTTATTTATTCGTTAGGACTTCATTTTCTGTTTTTGAACCGCCCGCATAACGGTCATATAAATTCTTTAAAATACCAATAAGTTCTCTATTTCCCGCAAGTGCCAAGAGATTGTTAAACGTCTCTGTAACACTACTTTTCTTTTCAGTGCCCGTGTTAGCAAGAATCAAGCTCAAAAGCGTTTCTTCTTTTACGCCCGGGTCAATCGTCTGCAATACTTCACGCATCTTATCCAAAACGTAACCCTCAACGCCGTTATCTGACCAAATTTTTCTTAGTGCGCCGCTCCAACTACCAACAAGACCACCTGGACGGTAAACGCGCAAAGCTAAAACAAGATTTCCAACTTCAGACTTCAAGTCAGCATGCTGTACAGTTCCATTTAAAAGAGCATGTTCATAACTATCAATAATTGCATTAAACCGTTCAAAAAGCTTTAAAAACTGCTGTTTATTTAGACCACTGTTTTCACAAACGAGTTCTTTTAAACGATCTCGTACCGCTATCACCGGATTATCAGTTACTTTACTAAAACCTGGTTTATCATAATTTTCCTGCATTTTTTGTATCATAACGACTTTTGTCAGTAATGCTCGTGCGATTATGCCTGCATTATTATTACTGTTTTTAGTATCATCAATAATCTTTTGCATCTTTTGCTTACAAAGTTTAGCGCTTTTACGCGTATCTTCACGTATTATTTTGTTGCTTGTTTTATAACAAGCCTGCGCATCAAGCAACGAAAAAAAAGCATCACACTCTAGTTTATAGTCTTTATACACATCCAAGTGCAATATATCGTAAAATTTCAATAGGTTATCTGCAGAAATATAGCCACGACTGTAAAGTAATTTTTTAAACCAAACAACCTGCAGCCTATCTGGTAATAACGTGTGCATTTGATGTAATAAAACGTTACACACTTGTTGCTCATCAAGAATTTCTGCCTGCTTAACCTGGTCAGCTATAGCTGTTCTCAGCATATCGAAAAGCAATTTTAACGTACTTTCCATAATTTGCCTGCGCTGCCCAGAGCTCAAAGGGACGATCAGGATAGCATTGTCTTGCCCTACGAACAAGGTTCCTATGCTCAAAACCTCAACTTTTAATCTCATTTTTTTGATATACACAAAAAAAGCTTCTATCTTTTTTAAAGTCTTAAGCGTTGTATCTTTTTCAAGTATTTTGACACAGGGCTCAATATTACTCGTCAAAAAAGCACAAAGTTCTTCATGAAGCCGCTCTTGTGCCGCGCCACACGTAAAAAGATTATCGATCCAATATTTAAACTGGGAAAATTCTTGAGTTACCATATCAAAAAGCATAATATTTTCTTGTTCTATTTTGCATGCGTCTATTGTTTGCTGATCAGCTCGAGACAGCTTGCTTTTTGAATTCGTTTTAATACTATCAATTAACCCCTGCAGCTCCTGATAACGCATTAATAGAACATTTTCTGCCTGAGCTTGCTCGACCATACCTATAAAAAAAATAAGTACAATAAACTTTTTGATATTCTTTTTAATATTCACGATAAAAAACATCCCATATTATTAAAAATGTTAAGCGTTTGTTTAATTTTCGTTAAAAAACTAAAAAAACGCTTAACAAACTATGCTCTCAAATTTTTATACGTTTGATCGCAGTGCCGAGATAAAGAACGCAGGAATCTTCTTTTTTTCAAGAAAATTCACCACACACATATACGACTCTTTATGTGCCTGAATAAATTGAGAATTTTTTACAACAAAACCAAGGGCCTGAGACAAATCATCTCTTAACGCTACGTTTATGCCCTTTTGATCAAGATCGTTAAAAAACATTTGAAATTCTGGATTCATTTCTAACAAATAAGTAAAAAACTTACCAAACCACTGAGTGTCTATTTGCTTCTTAACAGCCTGAATTTCCTCTTGTTTTTCTTTGATCTGTTTTTGTATTTTGGCAGCACTGGCTCTATCGTATTTATACTTCAGGTCAGTCTTAAGTTGAGCCTCAAGTTCAAATATTTCTAACTCAAGTTTTTCACGATCGCTCCTTAACATATGTACTTCTGTATTTTCTGGAGTATGAACATCATGACTGCTCTTATTAACCTGAGCGATAACGGGTGCACTCATATTAACGCCCCGCGCTAAACGCTCTTTTTGATATGTTCTAAACACCGTAATAAACTTTGTTAAAAATAATTTGGCTGTTTCGAGCGCGTCAAAACCACGGGAAACATGAACAATAAACTTACGCGTATATTTGTCTTGCAACTGTATAACTGCAGGAAACTGAGAAACCTTACTTACTGAACTCGCCAAATCTGGCAAAATAGCTGCAAACTCACTCTTTACTGTCTCAAGAGTTCCCGATTTTGTACCAATCATACGTGCGTACAAATCTGACTCTAAACTTAGTTTTCCAAAAGCATTTTCTTTAATGCCAGTTGGCTCACTACTCTTGCTCTCACGAACGGTTGCCGTTAACTCAAGAATATCCTGGCAATCATAAAAAGAATATTTGCTTGAAAAACGTGTGACATCTTCCTGAATTTTGGACATAAAATCTGGACTTGAGTACGTCTTATATTCATCAAAAACTCTATCGGCCATAGCACTATCATTAAACATCAACATATTTATATAGATAGGCAAAACAGAATCTTTGCAAATTACATGCGTTTGTTTTTGTGATGCTTGAGTATTACGCAAACATGCCCATATATCATCTATAAGAACAAAAACACGCGGGTATTTATCCTGAACCCATGCACGCACTTCTTTAGGCAGATATTCAGACAAATTGCCCTGAATTTTACCCGATGTAAGTTTTGCATCACTCAATCTAAATAATAATCTAAATACTTCGTTATAAAAATTATAATCATGCATGTCAGAAGCCAGAACTGGTTTTGTTCTGAATTGATCAACGCACAATAAAATAAATTTAACTAAAAACAATAATTCTGGCGTTTGTATACTTGAAATCTTCTCAGTTAGCGGCGAATCTTTAATAGCGTCAAAAGCGTGGTCTCTCAACGCACTTTTACCAAGATCAATAAAGAAATCTGCAATATTATCATTAATTTGTGTTTGCTCATTTTTTGTATTTTTACGAACAGATACTTTAATTGCGGGCAATGGCGATAGTAAATCACCTGAGCCTGCGCAGGTTAAATCGATAACAATTTCATCTTGCGGCATTTTTGGCAAAGAAATTATAACTTGTTCTGTTTGATACGTAATATTTTTAAGAGCCGTTAAAAGATAACTAAAATAATTCTCT
>JBDRBF010000067.1:0-8120 GCA_043822925.1 bacterium | reverse complement strand
AAAAAACCTGGCTCTTCCCACTGTTTTTGCCGCTGCATGCTCTGTAGCGTTGAGACCCCAATTATACTAACGAAAAAAGTAGTTATTATAAAAACAGACAAAAAACTTGAACCGCGCTTCATACTCTCTCCCAAGCAAATAAACCCAAACAGGTACATTTTATTTGAACGTAACAAAGAGTTTTGGACATAAACAATAGTTTGTACAAAAAAGAAAAACCAGGAATCTTGCTACAAAATTCCTGGCTCTAATATTTATTTACGGACTTGGATCCTAAATTTGGCCCCAGGCTTCACATAAAGTTTCGCCGGGCAGGCATTGGATCCCAGATCAAGTCTGGGATGACAACTCTTCTTCAGTATGTCCGCACGTTTTATCTGAACATGAAAGTTTAACGCCGCCATCTTTAGTTTTAACAACTAACATGTATGGCGTTTTACATTTTTTACATGGGACTTCTTTCACTTCACCAAAGATCGAAAAGCGACACTTAGGATATCCAGTGCAACCCCAGAAAGAACCTCCACGCCAGCGGCGCTTGGCCAATTTGCTGCCACACTGTGGACATGGGATAGAGAGAGATTCTTGATGAATATACTTACAATCAGGATAGCCTGGGCAAGCCAAGAATGGCCCGAATCTTCCCATTTTTTTTACTAAGTTTTTGCCACAATTTGGACAAACGATTGTTTCCTGTGGTCCATCTTGACTATCGCCAGTACTTATACCCTGGGAATCATCAAGCGAGATTTCGCCTTTGTCATTACGAACAAAGTTTGACGTAAATTTACACTTAGGAAAGCCAGAACATCCAACAAACTCGCCCGTTTTACCAAAACGTATCACAAGTGTGCTTTTGCATTCTGGACAGTTTAATTCTGTTTCTACTGTTTTGCGTGATGTTTCTGTGCCACTAAAGGCTACAAGATCTTTTTTGAATTGCTTATAAAAAATATTTAAAACTTCGTCACGGTCAGCTTCACCTTGAGCAATTTTATCTAAGTCTTCTTCCATTTTTGCCGTGAACGTAACGTTTATAATATCAGGAAGATTTTTAACAAGCATTTCTGTAACTGCTTTGCCAAGCTCTGTTGCCGTAAAACGCTTTTTATCTTTGTTAACGTAACCACGCTTTTGAATAGTTGTGAGCGTAGCGGCGTACGTACTTGGACGGCCAATTCCCTTTTTTTCAAGCTCTTTAACCAGCGTAGCTTCAGAATAATAAGCTGGGGGTTGAGTAAAATGCTGCTTAGAATCAAATTTCTTTGCTTCAAGCGCAAGTTTTTCTTCTATTTCTTTTGGAATCTTAACTGCACCTAATTCGTCTTCGTCTTCTTCTACGCGATATACTTTTAAAAAACCATCAAACATAAGCGTAGAACCGGTTGCTTTAAACGTATACTTTTGACCTGATATTATTACTTGGCGCTGAAAGTACTCCGCAGGGACCATCTGACAAGCAACAAAACGTTTCCAAATTAAATCATACAAACGGGCTTCATCTTTTTTAAGATATTTTGCAACGTTTTCTGGCGTTATATCAACGTTAATCGGACGAATTGCTTCGTGGGCGTCTTGTGCCCCTTTTTTACCATATGTTTGCACAGTCTTTGGACAATATTTATCGCCATAATGCTTCTTTATAAATGCACGGGAAGCATCAAGCGCCGTATCTGAAATACGCAAAGAATCTGTACGCATGTAGGTTATCAAAGCTTCTGGTTGATCACGGTCTGAAAGTGGCACACCCTCGTATAATTTTTGCGCAAGAGCCATTGTTTTATCAACAGAAAAACCAAGTTTATTAAACGCATCCTGCTGCAAAGTACTGGTCATAAATGGTGGAGCTGCATTTTTGAGACGTTTTTTATCGGTAATTTTTGAAACTGCGTATTTTTCTTTTTTTACTTCTTCTAGAGCTTTTTCTGCATCTTTTTCAGATTTTAATTTAAACGCTTTGCCATTAATCTGGAACAGTTCTGCAGGAAGTTCTGCATTTTTACCTGCAACAAACAGCGCATGCACTGACCAAGACTCTTCTGGCACGAATTTTGCAATTTCTTCATCGCGTAAACAAACAAGCAATAAAGCAACTGATTGTACTCGTCCAGCAGATAGGCCCTTAGCTAATTTTTTCCATAAGATAGGCGAAACTTCGTATCCTACCCATCTATCCAATATTCTGCGCGCTTGCTGTGCCTGTACTTTTGGCATATCTATGTGAGTTTTTTGCTCAATCGCCTCAAGAATTGCAGGCTTTGTTATTTCGTTAAACGTAATACGATATATTTTAGATTCATCAGAAAAGACTTTTTCTATCTCTTGACCAATATGCCAAGAAATAATCTCTCCTTCACGGTCAGGATCTGATGCGAGATAAACTTCACCGGATCTGGACGCGACTTTACAAATATCAGCTATTACGCTTTCTTTATCTTTTATTGGAACATATTCAAGCGATATTTTGTGCGTTTTTTCATCCAGTTTAATACCAAGTTTTTTGGGCGGTAAATCTTTGATGTGCCCAAAAGTCGACATAATCTTAAATTCTTTACCAAGAAACTTAGATATCGTCTTGATTTTAGCTGGTGACTCTACAATGAGAAGCTTCAGGTCCGTTTTCATAGATTGCTTTCTTATTTTCTTCACACTACTGCCCCCCCGAGCCTATTAATACATCTATTTTTGTTCTATTTTTGTCAAAGCTTACTCTATAATGGTAGCGCTTTATTACTTTTATTGTATAGCTATTATTTTCTAGGTGTCAATAGCTACGCGAATTATATTCAGTATTGCCCTCACTTACATAAGTTCTGAATTTGATTTTTAGATAAAAATTCTCTACTCTCTCTCAAAAGAACCTACTATACTTCACAAAAAATTATTTTTCACTTTTTTTAAAGTTTAAAGAAAGAAAAGAAAAAATAAGCTTTTTTAGCAGAAAGGTCCTTATGGCTCTTAAAGCCCAAATTTCCCACTGGAGAGAATCGCTACAAATTCTTTCCAAAAAAGAATCGTCCCTTTTTTTTCTTGCTACTCTTAATAACTATCAAAGATCTCTCAAAATTCTATGTACAAATTTCTGGTGGCAATTGCTTCTTTTTGTTGGATTTAAAGTTTTAGCAAACGACTACGCGTTATTATTCCGGTCAAACACCAAATTTTCTCTTATTTTACGCTCTATCTGGATAGGCGGGTTTACCGTCGCTTCTTTATATATACTCTTCTTATTTATTTTAACCGTCAGACCATCAATTGAAGCAAAAAATTACGACTATTTTAGCCAATATCAACAATATTTATGGGGTTTCTTTGCTCTTTATACATTAATGTCAGTATTCCAGCTTCATTTTTTGTTCCCATTTATCGTTTTAGCGACATATATCTTTACTGATCTTGATGGCACCATAAAATATTTTGGACAAGCACTCAAAAAAAGCCTTACTTTTTGTTGGCACTTTTTACCGATAATTATTATCTTTTTTTGTCTTTATTTTGTATCGATTATACTTTTTGATAAAATCGAAGCAATTATACAACACAACGTACAATTTTATTATGAAGCAACCACGATTGGTTTTATAAAAAACATATTCTATCTTGGCATCTTACCACTATGCACAACACTTATAATGCTTATCTTTAAATTCTTCTTTGTAACAATGCTCGGCATGTATTATATAAAAATTAAACACCAGTACCATTCGCTCTTATTTTAGATTCTTTAACAGACAGAAAGATTAATTAAAAATGCTGACTATTTTACGTTTTTGGCTTAAATCACTCACTTTTTTTTACCCGATATATTTTTTTCACACGCTTAAAAGCGCTTTGCTCAACTTTTTTACTGCATTTAAGTATTTAACAATCGCTTTTTGGTGGCTCCTATTGGTCGAATTTTCGCTCTTTTGGGCTTTTGGCTCAACAATGATAAACACCATGCACGAAGACGCTCAGGTAACAAACGTCGCTGTATTTATATTATCACTTATTATGGGCACCATTAGTCTAATTTTAAGCGCATCTTTACTTTTGTTTATGCGCAAACGAGCTGGCCAAATACAACCATTACTTTATATCAAAACATATCTCGTACGCTACATACAAATAGTACTCTTCTTTTCTGTCGCGTCGCTCGCTATACTTTCTATTCTTACTGTTTTTGGCATTACAAAACTACCAAGTATACACTGGCCCGGTCTTTTTGCTTTTCATATCGTACAACTCATCACGCTCTTTGCATGGCTTGATTCAAATTTTACGTTTAAAAAAATCTTTGGATCTATAGAAAAAAGCATAAACATTTTTATATATAATTTGCCCCTATTTACAATTGTTATTATAGGCATGTGGGCATCACATAAACTTGTCACATCACTTATTTTTGGTGTACCATTTGCCGATGCAAGTAGTTTTGCCATGCTCAATAACAAAACACAATCTATCCTGGAGATTTTAGACAAACAAATCCCAACAATAAACATTATTTTATTTAAGTACATATCACTAATTGTAGAATTTTTTTGGATCAGTCTTATCTTTATTATATATGATAGAAAAAAGCTTATTCCATATACAGACAGTTTTATTAAATAACACATGTCAAAAATAAATATAATTTATTTTGCTAAAAACCTCATAAAAACAACTATTACTTATACTATTTGGCTAAGTACAGGCCTTACTCTTTTACCAATAATTATGCTCGTTACATTTATCCCCCGCAAAGACCGCTATAACAATCGCCTCTACTTTTGGCTCACAGACCTATGCGCAAAAACGTATATTTATTCGTCATTTTTTAAATTCACCGTAACCGGCCAAGAAAATTTACCCAATCACCCTGATAATCCAGCAATAATCTTAATTAATCATGCTTCTTCACTTGATATACCCATTACTATGCTTTTACTCAAAAAATACCCACATGTCTGGCTCAGTAACGACTACTCAAAAATCCCATTTTTAGGATGCATACTTAAACGCATGCATATCATCGTCAATCGAAGCAAACGAGTTCAAGTCTTACACTCTGCATGCAATCTGGCAAAAAACAGAAGCCTACACTTGCTTATTTTTCCCGAAGGAACACGATACGACGACGGTAAAATTCATGATTTTTTTGGCGGTTTTGTCGTTCTAGCCTCTCAACTTAAACGCCCCATAATCCCAATTATTATTTCAGGAATACATAAAATATATTCAAAAAAATCCTATCTTATTGATTCTTCAGCCTGTACGGTTAAAATAAGTATTGGGAAACCAATTTATTATGACACAACTATGTCTCGGCAAGAGTTTGCAGATAACGTGCATAAATGGTTTGAAATAGAACGAGAAACCCTTCGACAAACTCCCAGGCTTCGCGTGAAGCTTCGCCGGGCACGGCAGGGTGAGCGCTCATACTGAGCCTGTCGACGCATAAATTCTAAGAAAGAGTAGCTTTATGTTTTTACGTTTTGCCTACCCTGAACTTTTATACATGCTCGTCCCATTATTTTGCGCAGCACTTGCGTATCGTTTTTTATTTTACAAAACACCGGTCTACGCTTACCCGCTAGCCCCCAATTTACTTAAAACAAGCTTACTCAAAAATAGTATGCACAAAAAAGTCTTATTTATTTTACGTTTAATTTTACTTTTAGGGCTCATGATATTAATTCCCCGCCCACAATGGGTAGATGAGCGCTCAAAAGTAAACGTCGACGGCATAGACATCGTAATCGATCTCGATTTATCCGGCAGCATGCAGGCAATAGACGACCTACAAGATCGCCGAATGCGCATAGACGTAGCCAAAGAAGAAGCCATAAGATTTATCGAAAAAAGATCAAACGACCCAATCGGTATTGTTATTTTTGCGCAAGACTCACTTTCTCGTTGTCCGCTCACGCTTGATAAAAAATTCTTAAAAAACATCGTCAGCTCATTAAGTCTTGGTTTTATAGACCCCCAAGGAACAGCTCTAGGCACCGGACTAGCCACTGCAATTAACCGGCTCAAAGACTCGAAAGCCAAAAGTAAAATAATAATCTTATTAACTGATGGCGTTCCTACTCCTGAAAAAATTACACCTGAAGAAGCAATTGAGATGGCAAAAGAATTTAAAATTAAAATATATACGATTGGAATCGGCAACAAAGAAGGCGGATATGTCCAGCACCCCCTTATGCCCGGCTCACTTGCCCGGATGAGAACTGAATTTGACCCTGCTTTACTGCAAAAAATAGCAGATCAAACGGGCGGCAAATACTTTCATGCACAAAACCAAAAAGATATGCGTACTATTTACGATACAATAAATACGCTAGAAAAAACAAAACATGAAACAAACATCTTTCACAATTATTATGAAGCCTTTTTAAGCTTACTCTGGATAATCTTATTATTATTTGCGTGCGAGCTTATGTTACGTTTGTTTATTTGGCGGGGAGTTTAAATGATTCAATTTCTTGATATATATTTGGCAAACGCCGAAAGAATAATTTATTTTCCAGTATTTGCACTTGGCATGTTTTTTGTTATCAAAAATTACTTACGCATCAAAAAAGCCCACAAAATACTTGTACATCAAGATAATAATAAACAAATTTTCAAACACTTTTCAGGCACAAAACAACGTATAAAAACAATTTGCTTATGCCTAAGCTTGTTCTTTCTTTTTATTGCATTATTACGCCCTCAATGGACAAAAAAAGATAAAAGCGTGGTCCAAGAGGGACGAGATTTATTAATCGTACTTGATATCTCACGTAGCATGCTTGCTCAAGATCTTAAACCAAACCGACTTGAATTTGCAAAACTCAAAATACGAGCACTGCTCGCCAAACTAAAATTTGAACGCGTTGGACTTATTCTTTTTTCAGGCTCTGCTTTTTTACAAAGCCCCCTCACTGCCGATTATGATGCATTTTTAATGTTTCTCAATCAAGTCGACACAGAAGTCATATCTTCGGGAACAACAGCTATAGACGACGCTCTTCTTAAAGCTATAGATGTCTTTAAAGAATCTCCAGACAGAAAAAACAAACTCGTACTACTTATCTCAGACGGCGAAGATTTCTCGCTAGAGCTTAATGCTGTCAAACAACAATCTACAGAATTTGGCATACGCCTGTTTGCTCTAGGCGTTGGCTCCCCCGAAGGAGCACCAATCCCCAAAATAGATCGCGTAGGCAACCAAATTGGACACGAAACTGACGAAGCTGGCGCCGTTGCGCTTAGTAAACTTAACGAACAATTACTGCATGATATTTGCACACAACTTAATGGGCACTATTTTAGAGCACAATATCAAGATTCAGATCTTGACGATTTGGTCAGTCTTATTAAATCTTTCGAAAAAGAAAAATTTACAGACACGAAACTGTCTATGTACGAAGATCAATATCCCTGGTTTTTAGGTATTGCTTGGATTCTATTACTTCTTGAATGGGTACTATAATGAAAAAATTAATATTTTTTTTATTAGCAAAACTTGCATTCACATGCTCATGTTCAGGATTGAGCTTACTACCAAACAACTATAATAAAATGACAACTCAGGAAGCAATAGAACGCTTACAAGAAAAACAAATAAACAACCCAAACGACCCAATAATAAACTATAATTTAGGCGTCGCGCTCTATAAACAAAAAAAATATTCTGACGCAAATACGAACTTTGATAGGGCCGTAAATAACAGCACAACCCCAGAGCTCAGAAAAAAAGCTCTCTTTAATCAAGGCAACAGTTTTTACTCGAACACGCTTGAAATACTTGGTGACGATTGGGAAAAGAAAGAAAAAGACCTGGACCCTAAAATTCTTGAAACCGCAAGCACACAAGTAACCGGCGCTATCGATAAATTTAAACGCGCTTTAACATTTGATAAAAATAACGAGCGCATACAAAATAATCTCAAAGTAAGCGAAGAGTTGGCAAAAAAACTACAAAGAAAGAAGCAACAAGAGCAACAAAAACAGGACCAAAAGCAAGATCAAGACAAGAAACAAGATCAAGACAAGAAACAAGATCAAGACAAGAAACAAGATCAAGACAAGAAACAAGATCAAGACAAGAAACAAGATCAAGACAAGAAACAAGATCAAGACAAGAAGCAAGATCAAGACAAGAAACA
>JBDRBF010000066.1:0-13112 GCA_043822925.1 bacterium | reverse complement strand
TAATTAAAGAGAGCTTAGGCGAAAACTCAATGCTTGAGCGGCTCTTTAATACCCCCCAAAGCACATCAACAAAAACTTTTTTTGATGGAGAAGTTCAAACAATAGAAAATCTTACTCTTATGAGTTCAGAATTTAACGTGTTTTTTACTGATATAGAAGAAAGCTTATCAGGCATTGCCAAAAGACGTTATCAAGCAGCGCTACAAGCAAAAATAGCTCCTAAATAATACTTAAAAAAAGAGAGCTCATGTTGAGCTCTCTTTTAAATTCATAAAACCCAATAACCTACTTTGAATGCTTGAGCTTATTGGCAGTAATAAGCGAATCAACAATCCCATAAATATTCGCATTAAACGCTATATTTTGCTTTGACTTCTGGACGACAAGCTCTTGTTTCTTATCAAGAGAGTCGATAACTAACTTCTTAAGAGCTCTCATGCTCTTGAATATTTTTCCATATCCAAACATATTAACCCAATCAATAGTCGCTTTTTCCCAAAAAACCGTAGGACTCGTTCTATCTATAAGTATAGGAAGATTCATATGAATCGCTTCGTTACACGTATTAGGACTTGATTGTGCAACAAGCACATCTGAAATAGCCATAAGATCTGGTATTTTTTTAGTAAATGGAACAATCGTAAACGTAATATTTTTTTGTTCTTTTTATTATGCTGCAGCTCTTTCCTGACTTCTTCAAGCTCTTTTATAAGTTTTGTATTCTTTCCAATGCAAACTAATAAATGTAATGGCTTATCAAGCTCGCTAATTGCTTCTACATAGTCAACTAACTTCGTAGAACCCGTACCACCACGCATCAGCAAAATAACTTTTTTTCCTGTTGGAATATTCCATTCTTTTTTAATGGCCTGAATATCTTTTTTCTCAAAAAAATCTTTACGCAAAGAGCATCCAACTTCACGCACACAAGATGCCGGAACTTTATGCCGCGCCAACTGTTTTTTAATAAGTGGCGTTTTAGCTTGAACCGTAATAACAAAATTATGCGTTTTGCAACGTTCCATATCAAGCAACCAAAGTGTAAGGTCAGCATCTAACGTAATATTCATAAATGGTGTCTTGCACTGCTGGGCAGCCTCATACGCAGGAAAATTAAGTAATGGGATGACCGAAATCAAGATATCTGGCTTTTCTTGCTCAAGATACTTCACAATACTTTTTTTAATCGATCTACTGTTCATTTTAAAATACGTCGGCCCAACATACCCTGCAACAATATTTAACGTTCTTATCCAACCATTTTGGAAAAGTTTCACATACAAATCTTCACCATCAAATACATTATGAAATTCATCGTATATTGGATTAAAAAGCGTTATTTTTGAATTAGGAAAAATATCTTTTAAAACTGCACAGGCAGCCATATGGCCATTACCTCCTTTACTGGTGAGAACTGCAATCTTGCGGGGTGCCTTAGTTGCATGAACAGCAGAACCAGCAGCAAAAATAGAGCCAAAAGCCGTAACAAAACAAAACAGTACCGCAAAACAAGAACCAAGACCCATTAATTTTTTCACGTATTATTCTCCTAAAACAACCAAACTAATCTTAATTGGGTGTCAAAATAGCAATTATCTTACAGTACCGTCAAGGCCAAGATAAAATAACACGGACTAAGAGCCCAAGCTATTTACCCTAAAATCTATACTTCTCAACATAAAATATGGGACAATAAATAAAACAAAACACACAAAATCGCAAATAAAACGGGCCAATTTATAGGGGGAACAGGACATGATCAGAAAAAAAAGTTTTTTCACACGCTACACATGCTTAGCTCTAATAACATTTATCGTTGCTTTTTCAGGCGCCCTACTCGCACACAGCACAGAGCTGCAAAAAAAGTTGCATGAATTTGCGCACCAAATGCCAAAGACCCAGCTTCACGTCCACCTAGAAGGCTCTGTCGCCCCAGACACAATCATAGAAATAGCCAAAAGAAACCATATCAAAATGCCGTATAAAAACAAAAAACAATTTTATAAACAGACCAAGTTTTCATCTTTTGAAGATTTCGTCACATTCTTTAAACAAATTATGGGGGTGCTTAAAACCCCAAAAGATTTCACACAAATTGCATATGAATATGGCAAAGAATCTGCACGCAATAATATTTGTTACTCAGAAGTTATTTTTTCACTCAGCAGCAACTGTATGGCTTCCGGCCTGGATTGGCAAACAATCGTCAAAGCTATTAATATAGGAAGAGAACGCGCACAAAAAGAATTTAATATCTCCTGGAACTGGATATTTGATTTAACCCGCACTAAATTTTTCCAACCAGAAGAATTCGTCGATATTTTACTTAAAGCGCGCAAAGAAAATTACGGACTAGTCGCAATGGGACTGAGTGAAACGCTCATTACTAAACAAGCACCTGAATTCCAGACTATCTTTGATAAAGCACACAAAGCAAACCTACCAATAATTCCCCACGCAGGAGAATTTCAGGGCCCTGTAAGTATCTGGAACTCTCTTAATTATTGCAACGCGCCACGCCTAGATCACGGGGTACGGTGCATCGAAGACGCAAAACTTGTACAAAAACTCGCCGAGCAACAAACCCCACTAGACATATGTGTCACCAGCAACGTAAGATTAGGTGTATACCCCAACTATAAACAACACCCTATAAGATATCTGTGGGATGCTGGCCTGTGCATTAACATCAACACTGATGACCCAGGAATATTTGGCATCGATCTTAATCACGAATATGATCTCTTGATCGATACCTATCGCTTTACGATAGAAGATCTTAAAAAAATAAGTTTAAACGGAATTACTGCCAGTTTATTACCAGACAAAGAAAAGAAAGAACTAACACAAAAGTTTAAAGACAAATTCACCAAATTGCGCACACAAATATTTGGCCGCCACCAGCTCAGATCGGGCAGTCCACGATTTGTTTCTTGGATCCACCCTACATATATTTAATAAACAAAATATCGTGGAGGAGGAAGCGTCTAGCTTCCTCCTCCCACACCACCGTACGTACCGTTCGGTATACGGCGGTTCATAAAACTCCATGGAATTCATCATATCTTGGAACTAAACTTACAAGCCCTTGTTCTTGCCAATAGGCAAGAACAAGGGCTTTATTCATTTTAATTTCGTGGCCTCGGGCAGCTTTGAAACTGTCCTGCAAAACCAAGTAAATAGTATCGTCAACCTCGCACATAAATGCGTAGACAACTTTATTGACCAGCTTTTAATAGACTGTCCGGAAGCGTTAAAGCAACTTGGACTAATTAGAAGTAAAAAAACAAATATGCTCAAAGAAAAACAATAAATTGCAGAGCGTAGAAAGAACCCCCAATTATTTTTTGACCGCACCTCAAACTTTTCTATACGCTTGCAAATAACGCCCCTCATTAGGTACAGTGAACTAACATAATTCTGAGTGGTACTTAACGGGGAAGGATCACCATGAAAAAATTCAAACACATTCGCAGAAACTCTTTTCTCTCTCTTCTTTCACTACTTTTACTCAACAATATTCTGGTACACGGCATGAAAAATACACACAAGCCTGGATACCAAGAAAGAATCAAAAAAGTACGCGCACAGACACCTAATTGGGAGAGCATAATACAAGCCGCTCAGGAAGTAGCTCAAAAAGACCTTCAAGAAGAACTGATGCAAAAAAATAATCGAATCAAAAAAGAAAAACAGGATATAGAGCTCAAACTTGCATTCGGTATTCTGGACGAAGATTTAGAAGCTGTACAAGTAGCCTGCAAAGATCTTGCACTGGAAGAAAAACGGAACATTGTTTTTTATTTCGCACTCAAACACTGCGTATCGAACTCATTTTTCAAAAAACTTATGAACGAATTCCACTGGCTGGACGCCCCGCTAGCCTACGACCTGGACATTACCATATCAGATAAAAAGCAAGGGCTGGCAAAATTCACCATCAAAAAACCAACCATTTTACATGCACTTAGATATTATCAATTTTGCACGATCAATCATAAAACAATACAAGAAAAAGCCTGTACCAGGGAACTTTACATCGACTATGAAACAGTACAAGATCTAAGCAACGAAAAAGAAACTGCACAATTTTTTAAACGCTGCAGCGAGTTTGAAAATATCATCATAAAGTCGGGAAAAATAGACAAGTTACAGACAAGTTTATGCCAAATTTGCACGCCAAAAAAACAGTCCGAAGAGCTTATCAGTTATAAAGAAGAAATAAGCGTGCTTACCAAACTCATTTCGCTGTGTGATGACAAATAAACCAGTATAATCATGATATAAACGCCTTCGGGCCACAAGTCATCGCCTTTGTATGGCAAAAAACACGAAAAACAAGTAATAAATTAAAGCAAAACTTACACAACAACGTCTAATCTATCCCCCAGCTCGGTAACAACCAAAGAAGACTTACCCGTGGTCAGCGTAAAGCGCTCACATACCTATACCCAGTTTGGCCTATTTAGGCCCCTTTATCAAACGGGGTGCCTCATAAAAACGCCTGCTGAGACAAATAATTACCATATAAAAGAATTAAACGATAAAAAGATTGAAAACTCTAAATAACTATAGTATCCCTATAAGAATATTTTTATTTTTTATATATTTTTCGAAAAGGGATAGTATGGCTTATTTCAGGAAATTACTCAGCACATGTGCCATCTTGATACTCGCAAGCACTATAAACATGCTCAATGCTGACCAAAAAATCCCAACAAATACCGGTAAACTATTTGAGGACAAGCCCAACGCCCATCTTTACTGGCAAGCACTTTTGCAGGCAGCTCACAAAGATAAAGCTGCTGCGCTCAAGACCGTCGCACAGATAAAGGACTGGATCCCAGATCCCTTTCGATGCTTCGACCCTTCGGCAAACTCAGGGCTCAGCATGAGCGCGGCTCAGGGTGAGCGTTTCTGGGATGATAATAAAGACACGGCTATAGCAGGGCAGGCCAGGGAGAGCGCAGGACGGGATGACAATATAGACAACGTCTTTGACACGCTTTTTTTATCAAAAATGTATAGAAATCCAGAAGCTCTGACTTACCGCGGTCTTTTTGAATCCATCGGCATCTACGACCACAATGCCTATCTCAATGATGTTTCGCCTGATGCTATAATTGCTGATCTTGAAGAAACAAAACAAAATCTAAAACTCTTACAAAATTGTTCTCTTGATAACGCATCTCCAGAGCAAAAAATATCCTATAAAATCTTTCTCTGGAAATTTAAACTGTCAGTTAATAACGAAAAGTTCTTATTTCATAATTACCAAATCAGCCACAACTACGGAATAATCTTTGATATAACCAATCTATTCACCCAGATTCACCCACTCAAAACACCAGAAGATGTCGAGCTGTACGTTACTCGGCTGAGCAAGATCCCTGAACAATTCGAACAGACAATTACGTTACTCGAGCATCAAAAAAATCTGGGCGTTATTCCACCAGCATTTACGCTCTCAAAAATTATAAGCATGATGCAAAAAATAACACCTCGGACAATCGAAGAAAATATTTTTTACTCGCACCTAGCTAAAAATATAGAAACTATAGGAATAACAAATAAAGAAGAAGTGCTCGCAAAAGCAACAAACATCATCCAAACACTTGTGTATCCGGCGTATCAAAAATTACAAGATTATCTAAAAAACATGCTCAGCCAGACTACTGCAAATAACGGCGTATGGGCTTTACCAGATGGCGACGAGTATTATGCTTTTTTGCTTAAACATCAGACATCAACCAATCTTTCTGCTGATCAAATTCATAACTTGGGCTTACAAGAAGTTCATAGAATCCAAGAAGAAATGCGAACAATTTTTGTACAAGCAGGCTTAGAAGATAAAGAAAAAACAGTGGCTTTGCAAATGCAAGAACTCTCAAAAAATCCCCAATTTTTTTATCCTGAAACAGAAGAAGGCCGCCAACAATGCTTAACAGATTTCGGAACTATTTTAGAACGAAGCAGAAAAGAATTATATCCACTGTTTTACCTTAAACCACAATCACCCGTAAAAATTCAAGCGGTCCCTCAGCACGAAGAAGAAGGAGCTGCTCCAGCTTTTTATCGCCGGCAAAATATTGATGGCTCTCGTCCTGGAGTCTTCTTTGTCAATCTACGCAGCTCACACGAAAATCCAAAGTTCGAGATGGAAACGCTCACGGTCCATGAAGCAGAACCTGGACATCATTTTCAAATATCCCTTCAACAAGAATCAACCCTGCCGATCATGCGACAACTTAATGGCGATAATGCATATACTGAAGGATGGGCTCTGTATGCAGAAAAACTTGCCTATGAACAAAACTTCTATTCATCATGCTTTACACGCCTGGGCCACTTGCAATGGGAACTTGTACGTGCAGTTCGCTTAGTTGTTGACACCGGTATCCATAAAAAGAGATGGTCGCTCGAAGAAGCTATTGATTATATGGGAAAAAATACCGGGATGCCAAAAACAACCGTCGTTTCAGAAATAGAACGATATTTTGTATCCCCTGGACAAGCATGTTCTTACAAAATTGGCCAACTAAAAATTCTTGAACTGAGACAACGGGCCAAAGATGCTTTGGGTACAAAATTTGATATTCGAGAATTCCATAACGTTGTCCTGGAGATTGGTGCAACGCCACTTGTTATACTTGAAGAAGTTGTTGACCAGTATATTTTTGATAAAAAAACAGAAGGCCTAAAATAAATTTAACACTAAAAAACAAAGAGGGAATTGTTATGAAAAAACTTTTATTATCAATGCTTATTGTAGCGATGCACGTTTCGTGCGCTTATGGAATGGAAACTCCGAAAAAAGAATGTGCCACAGAAACAAAACTCATAGCAGCTGTAAAATTATTTGATTTTGCCCAAGTCAAAGAAATATTAGCCTTACTACACAAGATTAGCTTGAATGTTTCTGAATTCATTAATAAATCTGACGAACTCCAATTAACAGCGCTACATTATGCAACTGGATATGGCAGTTGCGATTTATTCGCCCCATGGGAAAAATTTAGTTTTAGCCCATAGCAGTTCACCTATTAACGAATCTTCTTGTTGTTTAGTTTGCTCAGGCGTAAGACCCTGTTGCTCTAATGACATTGAATGAGCAACGGCCTGAAGCCGTTTTTTTGCAACCAAACGAGCCTGGTCTTCCATAATTTGATTAAGTGATTTTTGCGGCACAAAAAAATAAACACAGCGACAATTCATAGCCTTTGCTGCTTGCTCAAGAGAATTAAGTGAAATATTTCCAGCTTGTTCACGCCGCTCAAGGGCAACCACATTTGATTGATTACATCCCATTCAACTAGCCAGTTGATAACTGGTCATCCCAAGAGCCTGACGAATAACCCTAGTCCAACCTGCTTTTGGCGATAGATATTTAATAATTATTAAAATAACTTTCTTTAGGTAATTGTTTATTGATATTTTAATCAACCAAAGATAATTATTTGTCATAAAATGCCGTATTTAAGCATAAAAACAGAAATTAACAGCTGCAACCTGTTTTTTATTATCATCACCACCCGCAACAACCGAGCAGCCATCAACAGGTTCAACCGGCAAATTAAGCGTACTCCAAGCAGCCATGCCACCGTATAATTCTTTTACTTTAAAACCATGTTCTAATAACGGTACGGCAGCTTTGACAGCTAACAGCTAAGCTGCACCAGGTCTCCCTGCAATACAAAATTAAAATTTTATCTTTAGGCAATTGGTCCAGGCGCTGTTCAATAAACATTTGTGGCACAACAATTGCCCCTTTAATTTTAGTTTTTAAAAGTTGTGGAGGGCCGTTTCTGACGTCGATAATACAAACAGCTTCTTGATTTTCAGTAAGCATATTTTTTACGGCCATGAGACTTACAGTCGCTTCTAGACATGACTTAAAATAATCTAACACATTCATACGTTATATATTATAAATTATGCGTAACAAGCGCTTTATTATAAATATATAATATCAAGACATTACGATTATTTTTTTCAGGAACAGCCAATTCTACATAATTAAATTGGTACCCAAAGCCATTGTCTTCAAAAAGTTTTAAAACAAGAGATAAATTATCTTCGTTCACATTAACCATATGATGGTGATACTCAAGAATAATTCGTTTAACAAGTTTGAGTTTACCAGAGCTTGCAAGCTCTTCCAAAACAGCTGTTTCAGCACCTTCTATGTCCATTTTGAGCAGATCAACAGGTTGGGTTATATATGGCGACAGGGGAGTCGCATCTATAAGTTGTGGGCATTCTTGATACGCCGTGCTCGTCTGACTCTTAAGACTCCATCCACCAATCGCAGCGTTATCTTTACACGTATAAAATGTAATTTGACCAGTTTTATTATCAAGTGCTTTATTATGAATTGTAACGTTCGCAAGCTTATTTTCTATCACATTTTTTTGTAAAATCTGAAACGTTTCAGGTCCTGGCTCAAAACCAATAATATGCGCATCGGGAAAACAGGCTTTAAAATATAAGATTGCAAGTCCTATATTACTACCCGCATCAATAATAACAGGTGTTTTAGTATCTGACGAAAACTTGTAAACTTCATGGCCAAAAATCTCATTAAACATGACAAACATACTGCTATAGTTAACAAAAAAAAGTTTATAACTTAAAAGCTTATCTTGCTTGGCTTGCTTATATATCGGCGTTTTTACAAACTCTAAAGCACGTATATAACGTAATACGTACAAGATATAATGCTTAAAAATTAAACGTTTATCATAAGAAAGCTGTGTTTTTTTAAGCATCTTTGATTTAAAAAACAAAAAGAAATCATACAGAACTGACTGTAACCGCTTATATTTACGAATAACATACAATAACGCAACACAAGCCAGTAAACTTATACTAAAAGCAAAAGTAATTATATTATAAAGCACGACAGCTAGAATTGTTTGTTTTGACAAACAAAAACATGCAATCAAAAGCAAAAAGCCACTCCACAAAATCATAAAAATTTTCTGTAAACGCTGGTTTAAAAAAAGTATTTTAATACATATAAAAGCCCACAAAATGCTCATAAAAATGACACAAGTAAAAAGCATTGTTTGAATACCTGAAACAATCATCCTTCTTCCTCTCTAAAATATTTCACACTCATTTTATTTCATTCAACAACGTATTTGGTATAGTAAAATCCATACGGTTTAAATTCAATGTTTAAATTCAAGTTTTTAATTTAGAAAGATAATTAGTTATGAATATAATTTTAAAACTACTCAGAATGATACTTGATGTTACGGTTTTTTTTGTCTTTTTATTTGGCTTATTATTTTTAACCGCAAAATTAACAGTTCCCGCTCGACCATTTAATTTTTTAATAAATAGTACCGGTGCATTTATTAAGAAAAACATAAAAAAAGATACTTTTGAGTATCCAGGCGAACCAAGTACGTTCCAAAAAATTTACGCAAACACAAAACTTCTACTCAAAGATGCTTCTCACCAACCAAAGAACGGGACTATTTACTCAGAGAATATTCTAGGTCTTAATATTAGTTTTACCGATTATGTCATGCTTTTTTGCTTAGTAAACGAGATTTTTATCCATAAGATTTATGCCTTTGAATCACAAAATAAAGAGCCGTTTATTATTGACGCGGGCAGCAATATTGGTATAAGTATTCTATTTTTCAAAAAAATGTACCCTGATGCGAAAATTATCGGCTTTGAGCCCAGCAAAACAAATTTTGAGCTTTTGGGAAAAAACATAAAAAATAACAATATTACACAAGTTCAAGTTTTCAAAAAAGCTCTCGCATATAAAGAAAATGGCGAAATAAAACTCTATAATCCAGGGTCAACATCTGGAACCGTTTGCCAAAGCCAAAACGGCAAAACAGAAAACTATGAAATCGTGCCTATAACAAGATTATCAAACTATATAAATCAAGACGTAGACCTTTTAAAAATAGATATAGAAGGCGCCGAGTACGACGTTTTTCAAGATCTCTTTGATCAAGATAAATTAAAATTTATTAATAAAATAATTATGGAATATCACGCGCCACTAAGCAAGCTTGCACAACTGTTCGATATCTTTAATAAAGCTGGTTTTTCTTTTGAAATTAAAGACAGCTTAATTTACGCTTATAAAAAAGAATAAAACCCATGAAAAACAGACCAAGAAAAAAAGTTTATTCTTCTACTAAAACAGAACTACTAAGAAAAAAAGCGATTAATAAAATCTTATCTCTGTTTTTGCCAAACGAAAAAATTATCAAAATTTGTTTAATTGGTTCTTCAGTAAAGAATGATTTCGGCAAATATGAGCCACCAGGATTTCGCAATAGTTTATATTCTGATTTTGATTTTATTATATTTGTGCAAGACAATTACCAAATCCCCGATTGGCTTAAGCGAGAGCCTTCAGGTAAGCCCTTTTCTTGTAATGACCTGAACCTTGCGTATCGAAATAAAAAATTTATTGATGATACATATGATGTAGAAATCTTTTTTATTAGGGAAAAGAATATGTATATTAAAGAAATTCAAGAAGAAGGCGAACTTGCTGGAATCCCAATGACCACAGCCAGTAAAAATACACATCTAGTAGTTTTCTCAATTAATTAATAACCTTGATGCCGCCAAGTCGGGATTGGATAATTCAACTCACCGAAAATTTAATACAGGTGTCGAATTCTGATTAAGATACCGAGCAGTCGTAGAATTACGCAATAAAGGCGCTGTTTGATAACAAGTATGTCCTGAATAACTTCTTCTATCCCCTAAACAACGCCAACAAAACTCATGGCGGCACTTACACGTCATATGATCACATCCTCCATCTTTCTCGACCCCATTACCACACTTAGGACATGATTTTATACTTCCACCAAACATACTTAAATCAATATTTTCAGCTCCAAGTTTTTTGCCCATTTCCGCCTGTTGATGTTCACGAGCAGCATTATCATACCTCTCAAGATATTTTGGATCATTATTAATAGCTTGGATTTCATCTCTTCCTATCACATAATGATGTGCACAATTTGGGTTGAGACAAACTACTCTATCAAAATCTGTTCCATGATCTTCATAACGAACCTTAAGATGTCCCTGCATGCAATCCCGACAAAAATGATCTTCACACCCTAACACGAACATATCATCTTCGTTTTTTTCTTCCATGCAAATTGGACATTTAATCGGCTGATTATTTACTTGTCCATCTTGCCCTACCGCAGGCTTAACCAAACCAGCCTCTGACCTAACCGGAGCAACCTGCGGCCAATTATTTCTTGCCGGCAACTCTGGCTGCAACAAAAAACTATCTCGTGCTCTGCAATCAGAACAATAACAAACCCCATCAACACCTATGATCACATTATTCTTATAATTCCAACAATAACCACAAAAACCTGGCTCACCTGCCTTTAACTCTTTTTTTTGAGCTCGCTTTTTCTGTAGTTTTTTTGACTCCAGCTCTAACTCTTGATTGGTTAATTCAAAAATAAGCCATGCAGCATTTGCCAAAATTGCGACCAAAACAAAATTTCGATAAGAAGAACGAGGGTCCATCTGCGCATATGCATCTAATAACCGCGTAAGAGCATGTGCAACAGCGCATACGGCGCGCGCTTTTGCCCCACTATTGTTGCTCTGACACCACGCCAATGCAAAAGCCGTTACACCCTTAAAACTCGTCAGGCCAACAGTGTTCCAAGTAGAAGCAAGCGCCGATATTTCTTTTTCAGTTTGAGCATCTAATATCTCTAGTGACTCCTGAGGTTCATCTTTTATCTGTAAAAACTGTTTAGCATGCTGACCCAACTGTATTAAATCACACAGCATAATAACGCCATTAACAGAAAACTCTTTGCTCGCGCCAGCAACATTACCATCACGCTCTTGCATTTTAATATCGTTATAAATAGAAAAAAATTTATTCAAAATGCTGAGCGCATCGTACGCAAGATGTAAAATAAGCGACGTTTTTTTATTCTTTTTCCCGTCCTGTACATGCGCAGCAATATCAGCCGGAATGCTGGCAAGGGCAAGCCCCATTTCAGCATAATTTGCAACCGTTGCCGAACGTGCCTGTACCTGACCCCATGATTGTGCTTGCAATAACGAAAAAGTTCCAAAAAGAACAAAAATTACTGCCGCCATTTTTTTCATAAACAAATAACCAAATTGTATAGTCTTTTCCCCATATTTCTCCCAATAAACACTCGTAAATCTTTTTGAGAAACCCATTATATTGTCTTAAAAGTTTTTTGCAAAAAAATTCACAATAACCGTGTAAACAAAAGCATAAACCCCCAATAGCAGATTAGAACATCTTATGCTATTATGATTGTATAAAGTCTTCTCTCTTAAACGACTAAAAGTTCCCCCTTCTATACTACTTGAAAGAACAAACGAGTGAAACCATTAGTATTTCAGACCTACGAAGAACAAATAGCAGCCCACCTTAACCATCTGCAAACACAAAGTCTTGATGTAGACGAGCTCATAATTGGCAACGAAAAATCTCCTATTATTGCCTGCTATGAAAGAGACCCCATAAAATATAATACAAAAAAATATTCGTATAAAACACAGGCTACAGAGATGCCCGGTGGCTGTATTGGTTTAAAAACATGGTTTAAGGGAAAAAATAGCGACCGTAAAGGCGAAACGTTTATCTCAAACAGCCCAAAACAAGGCGCTGCTTTAAAACCAATTACAGACGTAACGATGTTTGATACTCAGATAAATTCGACAGAATCAAAAGAATCAGCAAAAACACTGATGACCTACCGATCGATAGCAAGACAAGCGCTTGAGATTTGGACAAATGCAAAAACCGGTGGCATATCTGATTACTTGCTCAGTCAAAACGTTGGAGCTTACGGCCTCCGTTACGATTTTTCACCTGAATATGGCTATGCAGTCATCGTCCCTATGTATGATACAAACGGCGTACTCTGGAACCTCCAATATATTACTGAAGAAGAACTCCCATCAGGAACTCATACTCTTATGCTTCCAGGCGGCAGAACAAACGGATTATTTTACCAGTTCTCTAAACCAAAAGCGGGAATAGCTATTGGCGTTGCAGAATCATATATCGCCGCTGCAGCCAATTATAAACTAAACAAAATCCC
>JBDRBF010000065.1:0-34134 GCA_043822925.1 bacterium | reverse complement strand
TTCACATGGGCTCCACTGGATTTACCACCACGATATACAAATGACTATACGGCCTCTTCGTCTATTGCCGAATTACCTATCGCGCAGGCCTTGTATCCAGTTCCTGTTCGTTGGATCCATATTTTCGTCGTTAGCTTCCTTCAGATTTCACCTCACGGTGAACACCCTTGCCTAGACGTACAGTTCCGGTCATTCCGGCCTGTGAGAGACTTTCACTCCTAGAAAGTGCGCCATGCCCGGCGCACAAAAATAGCCCCATGGAAAGCTTCCACGGGGCTAACAATATACTTTGGGAGCTATCGCCCCCATCTTTTAACTATTGAGCTATGCTCTTATACAAATTCTTAATTCATTTTTTACGTTGTCCGGCAAACCGTCAAACACTTCTTGCCACTCTGCATGCAAACGTATTGTTTGATTTTTGTCTTTTAGGTCAAATAACTTTGCCACAAGAGCGGCTTGCATTGTTGTTGATGGTGTCTTGCTCCATGGTTCCCATATCTTTGCGGTATTGTCCCAAGATCCTGTAACAATGTTCCCGTTTGGAGCTATTGCTACACTGTATACCGCTTTTCTATGGCCAGTAAGCGTGTGTAGGCACTGCCCTGTGTCTGGATTCCATATCTTTGCAGTATCGTCTTTAGATCCTGTAACAATGTTACCGTTAGGAGCTATTGCTATGCTCCGAACTGAATCTGTATGTCCATTAAGCGTGTGTAGGCATTGCCCCGTATTTGGATCCCATATCTTTGCGGTATGGTCACCAGATCCTGTAACAATGTTCCCATTAGGGGCTATTGCTACACCGAATACCGGACCTGTATGGCCAGCAAGCGTGCGTAAGCATTGCCCCGTACTGGCATCCCATATCTTTGCGGTATAGTCACCAGATCCTGTAATAATGTTCCCATTAGGAGCTATTGCTATGCTCCAAACTGAACCTATATGTCCATTAAGTGTGTGTAGGCATTGCCCCGTATTTGGATCCCATATCTTTGCTTTATTGTCATAAGATCCTGTAACAATGTTCCCATTAGGGGCTATTTCTACACATTCTACCCCTTTTGTATGGCCAGTAAGCGTGAGTTTTTCTCTGTACTTATTTGCCAAATATCGCTCACGAATTTCGCTTGCAACCTGTTGATCCCGGACATTGTCCGCGGCAAATTGCCACAACTTTTTACCCCAGCTTTCAGATAATAATGATGGAAAAATCCAGGAAAAAAACTTTGCTCTCCACGTTTGTTTTTCATGCAACCCTGCAATTTCTGCCCCAGGTGATAGCTCAGCATTTTTGTCGCGTATCGTTTCGATTTGTTCTAATTCTGTTAGTGTTGGTTTAAATGGCAAATCAAAACGAATATCAAGGACATGGCTAACAAGCTCTTTAGTTACAAATGTTTCTTCTTGTGTAGTTTTATTATGTAATGCATCTATTTTTTCAAAAATCACACCCCTCTCATCTTTTACAGGCGTCTTTTGCTGCAGCCCTTTACTAATCCCAATATCTTCTTCTTTTTGCATAGACCAGATGCCTGCTGTATCAACAAAACTTGTTGCCAACACAAGTAAAAATAACAATCTCTTTTTCACGATTTCCCCCTTTTTACCCAATAAAATTGTCGCAATATAGAATTTCTATTATTAATTTAGAGAAACTGACAAAGCAAAGTCAATTAAGCCTGTTTTTTGTGTGGCAAAAGAAGCATAAGCACCCAGCTTTTTTTATTTCAGATAAACTCTATAGAAACAACAATAGATCAATCGTTTCCCGTTCTTCAAGATATTTTTTGGCTATAAATCAAAAATAGATATTTTTATAACAGCAACAAAGCTCATAAAAAAAAGCGTCACTATCTTGTGCCCCTTCGCTTTTTGCAGGATAGCTACCATGCAACATGAATTTCAAGCATCTTATCCCAAAGTTCCCCAATACCTTTTCTTTGTCATCCCTGTACCATTTCCCCAAAAAAAAATAGCCCCATGGAAAGCTTCCACAGGGCTAACAATATAACTTCATAAGATTAAAAAAATTACTCGCAATTCTTACCCAAATCCGGCGCTTCAGCTCTATCATCAGACTCTTCAGCACCATCATCAGGCTCTTCATATATATTGCCCGTAATAAATGCTTTTCGATATGTTCCATTCATTCCCTGAACAGTCCCAGCTTCAACACTACTCTTATATTTTTTCCGAGTTAAATAATGCTTAAATACTTCACTAGGGCGCAAGTAAAGGTCATCAAAAGTCTCTATTTCAAGCAACGCATCATATGACATCTTAATTAATTCATCTTTTAACCCAAGCTGATTCATTTTTTCTTCAAAGAAAGAAATCCATAGGTTCCAATTTTCTTTGCATTTTTTTTTACAAAAACAATTCAAAGCGACAATTACGGTCTTAAACGCCTTGCAGTACTTTAAATTAGTAAGCTCTTCAAACTCACTCAATTTTTGTAATATCTTACCTAAAAACTTACAATCTTCCGATTCCTGTTGATACTCTAGCTCGTCTTGCTCAATCTCTATACGCACAAAACTCTCTGTTCTCTTCATTGTTTGCACAGAGCTATCTATCACGACACATAACAAAACAATACTCAATAAAACTGTTGCCATAAATCTCATATAACAAACTCACTAATTATCTATTAAATAATTAAAAAATAACGCCCATGCATGTTGATACTTTGCATCATACACAAAAACGCCCGTCTCATTAAAAAAACACATCTTTTGAAATTTCTTAATCATCGATTTTTTCAACTTAAGCTTCTTCGCTACTTTTTTAAAAAAAATCCCACTGTCATATAAGAAATTTTTTATACAAAAATTATCCAGCTCCTGCGCCGCTATATCAAATTTCTGCTTATTGTCTTGAAAATAAAGCATTTTTTTTATAATAAGCTCCATAGATTCGCATTTTTCATCTAGCAACTCAACAGAATCAAGCTTTATTGCATGTACAGAAAGATAAACAAAAAAACTCGCAAAACCAATGCTCAGTAAAATTCCAGACAACAACCTCATACAAAAACCCTTAAATAATAAAAAAATAATAAAAAACGCTCAATAATAAGCGGGAGATCATTTTGAACAAAAAAAAAGCTTTTGCAACAGCTTTTTTTAAAAATCTGCTCACAACAAAACCTAAATCTTTTTTATATTTATTTTTCAGAACAAGAACTTTCTACCCTACCAGCTCACATCGCGCCCACAAGCAAGCAAGCGCATTTTTTTTATTTTTTCTTCAGAATTCAAAAGCGACCCAAGAATAATAATTTTATTATTTGGTCCCACGGTTTTACCACTTTCAAGTTGAGCAACATCTACACCTATGCGCTCTTTTACTGAAATTATCCTCACGCAGCACTTTTCAGGCGCAACCCCTATCTCTATAACCTCTTGAAGAGAATTTACATTTTTGATAGTAGGAACCGTGCTCTCTATCAATAACCCATCTCCAAGATATAACGCTACATGAGAAACTACCCCCGTCTCACGATTGTAAAAAAAGATTAAATCGGCCGGCTTTAAATCTGTCCCCTGATCAATAATATCGCACGCACACTTTTGAGAACGTGAGCCACATGGTATCGCAAGCCCTGCTCCCGCTAAATAAGCTATACTCGTTAACTTGGAACAATCAAGCCCCGTAATTTGATTTTTAAGATCAGGATTATATGCACTTCTCCCTCCCCATACATATGGTATGCCAACAAGGGCTCGCGCAACCTTCACGATATTCTCACGCATTTTAACAGTATCCTCGCGCACTTCGCGAGATAAATCATAAACATGAGCACAAGCTTCTATATAATACTTTTTTCCTTCACATATTATCTCAAACCAATTATCGTCTATTTTTTTTGCCGGCAATACAGTTCCAATTGATAGCGACATAATCACATCACTTTTTTTATTTTCCACTGAATAAAGCGACGTCCATAAGTCCTGTAAAACAATAGTATAATTTGGGAAGTTTTCTACATCTATCAAGTCTGTTTTTTTCACAAACCCAGGATGATTAGCCCACTCTTTTTCTTTTGTAAAAATTTTTTGACCAGGAACCATCACGGCTATCCAATCAGAATTTTCTAATTTTTCACCCAAAATAGACTCTAAAAACAACCCCTGCGTACCTTGCGGTCCAATATCTTGAGACAATGCGGGAACTGTAATCCCCTCTTTGATATGCTCAGGTTCTAAACGCACATTTGCAACAGGAATGTTAACCACCATTTTACGCCAAGCAAATATCTCGCCATAAAAAAACATGCACAAAAGCAACCACGCGAGCCCAAGAGTTCTAAACATATCTCTAACCACGCAATTTCCTAAAGTTTTTACCAACTAACATCACGCCCACAGGCAAGCAAGCGCATTTTTTTTATTTTTTCTTCAGAATTCAAAAGAGACCCAAGCATAATACGCCGGCCATCAAGAGCCCGCGTTTTGCCATTTTTGATTTTTTTAACATCAACGCCAATTCTCTCTTTTACCGATATTTTTTTCACACAGCAATCTTTTAGGTCAACTCCATATTTCTTTGCGTCTTGCGCGAAATATATAACCTCTTTTGTTGGGATAGCACTTTCAAGCATCATGCCATCGCCCAAATACAAAGCAACGTGATTTATACTTTTACACGTATCATCGTGAAAGAATATTAAATCAGCAGGCTTTAAATCTGCGCCTGTAAGCAGCTGAGTACATGCGCATTTTTGAGACGTCGAATTGCACGGGATAGTCAGACCTGCGCCAGCTAGATACGCCAAACTTGTAAACTTTGAACAATCTATACCCAGAATTTGCCCCGCCATATTCCCAGCCCCACTTCTGCCACCCAAAACATACGGCGTACCAACAAGCTGTAACGCTGTCTTAATAATATTATTACGTAACGCGTCTATTTTTTTTGAAATATCACTATCTTGATTAAACTCATGCAAAACACCAATGCCTGCAGGCCAGGTAAGATAATATTTTTTATTCCCAACAAACGCGACAAGCCAATTACCATTAAATTTTTTTGCCCCCAGAACCGTTCCCATGCACACATGCTTTAAAATCTTACTTTTCACATCTGGGCGTTTATAAAGCGGCGTCCATAAATTACGCAGCACAATAGTATGCTGCAAAAAATCTGATACTTGAGCAAGCTGGGACTTTTTCATAAACCCAGTTAATGGAACAAACGTGTCTTTATCTGTAAGCGTTTTTTTATTTGTAAAAACTTTTTGCCCAAGAACATCGACGCTCATCCACTTTTTTTTACCAGGAATATTAGTTCCCAAAACATGGTCGCCTAAAAAAACCTGCGTTAACTGCCCACCAATATCACCTGAAAGCGCAGGAGCTATGACCCCTTTTTTTACCGGCTCAGCTTTTACCCGCACATCAGCAACAGGAGCAATAACTACCATTTTGCACGGCTCACACTTTTTACGTGAACGACCAAAAAGCTCGCTATCACTAAATCCACTAACCATAAAACAAAAAACTATTACAAAAAGCTTAGACCACATCTCTTTTCCCCTTTTTTCAAACAACAAAATTCACGATCAAGCGGGTCTTGGTCCAAAAAAACAACACTAATTCTTTATGATATATTCTTTAAAAAAGTTAGACACCTGTTCATAATTATTTTCCTGCGCAGTATTTTTTATCTCTTTAAGACTTTTTACATCTATCTTTAACAACTTAATAGCCTTAAAAAAGCACTCATAAACCTGTTCCGATGTAAACTTAGCCACAAACTCACTTGTCATATAACAACAACTCCAATTAAGAAGATCGTATTCTTTTTCTTTTTTTAATTTACCCATGCATAACTCAAGGTCTTGAGTTATACGCGCAATGCGCTCAGGAAACTCTTTAAATTCTTGCAAAATCATGCAAATTTTTTCAATTGCCACCTCAACACACGTCTTTGGTTCAACAAATTTCCCATATCGTTTTGTAGCCTGCACTGAAAAAACAACGCAACTCATTAAAACAACACCCAATAAAATTTTTGCGATAGTTTTCATAAAATGTTTCCTCATAAATAATAATGTTTAAAAACGTGTAAAAACAGAACTCTTTGTGAATAAAAGCTCAATAATAGCCCAGACTACAAACAAACCCCTTCCCCATATACTTCATCACCTTGCTCCCCCTCAGATCCATCTTCGCCTAAAGATATATCGCTCTGTGGTTTTGAAGTGCCACTTATTAAGCCTTCAGTCAACCGCACATCTCGCTCTTCTAAATAAGCATCAAACACCTCAAATAACAGGCTAAGCCTCGCTCGTTGTGCGTTAAAAAAAATCCCAAAATGGGACCTCAAATTGCACAAAATCTCTTTAAAATTTAAACGATCAGCTTCCTGTCTAAAAATAGACATAAAATCTTTATAAAACATCTCTTTTTTAATCAAAACATCATCACTCATCAAATCAAAGCATTCTCGCTCTTGATCACAAATCAAACCAAATTCTCTTGGTTTGATTTTATTTATAAATACATTAAAAGCAAAACAAGCAACCTCAAAACGGGCCAGTTCCTTTTTAAAAAAATTCTTCACCGACTTAATCCTTTTTATGTCTTCACTTAAATTTACATCTTTCAAAGCTTCAAAATCTTCAAAATCTTCAAACTTTTTAATCAAAACGTCACCAAACCAGAAAAAAAATAGCGAAAGTTTTTTTTCTATTTTTTTAGCTGTATCTTTTTGCATAGAATGGATTCCAGAACTCATGACGCCAAATATAAATAAAACAAATAAAACTTTACAAATAATACTCACACTCAAAACTTTCTTGAAAAAATAAAACTTGCTCACCCGCTACACATTGTTAGCTCTGAATAATGCCATAAAAATAAATACTTAACAGCTTTTCTTTGAGTAATCTTGTTTTTTTATTATCAATGTAATTATAGTAATAAAAACAAGGCTCTTAAGTCTAAATCAAGTTCAAAATGACAAGAAACCAAGAAAGAAAAAATGCTTAACATAAAAGAGCAAAATGTTCCTAAAAACATTCTGTTACTCGGGAGCTCAAGCCTACTTAATGACCTAAGTAGCGAAATGATCACCCCCATACTCCCACTTTTGATTACACAACTAGGAGGCGCAGGCCTAGCTATAGGCTTAATCGGCGGAGTACGTGAGGGTTTTGCAAACATCTTGCAACTTTTTGCAGGTTATACATCAGACAAAATAGGCAAAAGAAAAATTTTTATTTACTTAGGCTACGGCACATCGGCATTTTTTAAACTCTTTCTCGCTCTTGCGCAATCCTGGATATTTATATTTAGTCTTGTTGGCCTTGAGCGTATTGGCAAAGCGCTGCGCACAGCACCACGCGATGCGCTTATTGCTGAATCGTCTTCAAATAATAAGGGGTTGGGATTTGGCGTGCACCGAGCACTTGATACTATTGGTGCCATTTTGGGATCACTCGTCGTGTTCTTTATGCTCTGGCACTGGCACATTAATTTTCAGACGATTATTTTATGTTCCGCCGCTATCGCCCTACTTTCACTTATTCCATTATTATGGGTACAAGAAAATACTCACATGCAAATACAAGAAAACACAAATGCCCATGAGCAAACACCTACGCCAACCAAAAACCAGCAGACACACGCCCAAGAACAAAAAATAACATTCTCACAACTAACACCAGCGTTTAAAACATTCACGATTATCGCGAGCATCTTTTCACTCTCAAACCTAAGTTATATGTTCTTTATTATCAAAGCCCAAAAACTTTTACCCAACTCACCATCAACCGTAACACCTATCTTGCTTTACGTGCTTTTTAATATTTCTTACACCATTTTTGCTATACCGATTGGCGCACTATCAGACAAAATTGGCCGCTGGAAATTACTCGTGTTTGGCTACTTTTTGTTTGCAAGTCTAACGCTTAGTTTTGCTTTCGCACAATCTCTCACATCACTTATTTTATTATTTATTTTGTATGGCATAACACTGGCAATTATTAAAGTTAACCACAAAGCATTTGCTTCTGACCTGATACCAGCCCATATACGCGCTACGGCACTGGGTGTTTTTGATACTATTACAGGAATAATAGTTTTAGCTGCTGGAGCAACTATCGGCCTACTTTGGCAATATATGGGATCAAACATCGCACTTTATTTTACAAGTATTGTTGCTTTTTGCGCGGTTACTTTGTTATTTATATTTAAGAAAGAATTAGATAAAAAAAACACCTAAGAACAAACGGCTTGGATCCTGGATCAAGTCCAGGATGACAAAAAAAAGTATCTCGTTAACACCCACACAAAAAAGAGGTCTGGAGACAAAATATCCAGACCTCTTTTTTGTTAGATTAAAAATCTTCTATATTTATTTTTCTCTAATTTATAAAATTACCAGGATTAAAAATTTTCTCATCTAACCCAGCACCTACAAGGAACTTTGCATCTATAGGCATTTTTCTTAGCAATCCTGATAAAAGTTGCTCAACAACATCAGGTTGTTTCTGTGTTTCGCTCAATCGCTTACAATCTTGTGTATTTTGCTCAATAGTCTTTTCAAGTTTTTCTACTTTTTCCTGCAATTGAGAGATCTCATTCAACTTGATAAACGTATATATTAGGGTCAAAATAGTAACTCCACCAGCAACAAGCGCTATATATCTCCAGAAATTACTGCCTCTTACGTTACCAACACGTACGTTCTTCATTTTTTCTTCGATATAACTTCTTAAGTTATCTTCAAGATTTTTCACGTTTAATACAGGACTAATTGCAAGCTGCTTGGCTATAAATTCTTCAACCTTAAGCGAAAGCTTTTGCATATCAACATCACTCAACGGCATGCCGATAGCGTCCTGTGCTTGAGCAGGCACATCACTGGTAACTATATTTTTAGCCTTTACTGAATAGCCAACCAATAAGCACAAAGAAAAAAGCAAAGATTGAAACATTCTCATACTGCATAAAAACGACATCACAAAGCTCCTGTAAATTTCTCAAACCAACACGCCTATTATCACAAATACGGATAAACTCAAAATTATCTCAAAACTATTTTTCAAGAATTTTTAAGAAAAATACAAGCGGCCAGGCTGAACTTCCTGATGACCGAATCTCTTGCGGCGGCTTGCATCTTAATTCTATATATTTCATCATTCGTTCTTCAAGGTCTCTCATGCTCATCGCTTGCTTGCCTTAGCTATCTGCAAGTTGTTTTGCCATATATCGTCCAAGTTCTTCAAAGCTGATACATCACTTATAAATCTTGTATCAGCTTTTGCAATTAAAAACCACAAAAATCTTACTCCTGTAATATTTCTTCTATTTTTTAACAAAAAAAAGAGGTCCATAGTTTTTTACATCTACAGGCCTCTTTTAATTTAGACAGCGCTCTGAGGTTTTCTAGAAAACCTCTAGAACAAGCACTCTTCTTTTATTTTCAAGAAATTAACCGAAGTTACGCGAGAGGAGTCAACGATCCACCAGTAACAATACTATAACTTAGGATACTAGGTGTTATTGGCACTCCAATAATAATCATACCACCAGAAACATCTGCAAATGGAACATAAGTAAAAGTAAACCCTAGACCAAAACTTGCATTTACGTCCACACCGCAACTTAAATTGATTGGTTTTTCTATATTATAAAAACAAGAATCTGTATTCACTAAGAAGATAAAGTCTAACTTAAAAGCCAACTCAAACTTTAAACCAAACGACCAAATAGCAGCCTGATAACGTTTTGACATTACAGTTCCGCTATCATCTTTAAAATTAACCCAAAACACTGGATTCTGTCTGTTAAAGAAAAATGCAAAATTCCCATCAAGACAAGACGAGTATCCAGTAACATTATATTTAGACAGTTCTTTTCTAATAACACTATGTTGAGCAAGAAAGCTTTCCATATCTCCTGGAGAGCTTATCGGCGAATTTACAACAAGCTCTTCTGCAACTATTTTATTAAGTTCTTGTTGACTAAATGTCTGAGTAGATACATCGCTTGAGTCTGAAACCAGTTTTGTTGCATGCACAGAAGACCCAAGTATTAAAAAAGAAGAAACCAATGCTAACTGCAAAAGTCTCAAATTACGTACAGATACCATAATAGATCCCCCATTAAATAAAGTCCCCCAAAGAAAAAAGACACATACGTCTTACAGAATAAGTGTATATGTCTGTATAAAATTATCAAATGGGGGGGGGGCACTAAAACACTGATTTCTACAGGCTTTTTTCAATTTCCATTAGGCGATTATATTTCGCAACACGTTCCCCACGCGCCGGCGCGCCAGCCTTAATCTGTCCTGCAGCGCATCCAACAACTAAGTCGGCTATAAACGAATCGTTCGTTTCGCCAGATCTATGAGAGACAACGGTCGTATAATTATTATCTTTGCTTAATTTTATTGCCTGCCACGTTTCAGTAACGGTGCCTATTTGATTCAGCTTGATAAGTACAGAATTAGCAATTTTATCATTAATTCCAGCTTGAATGCGTGACTTATTTGTTACAAAAATATCGTCACCAACAATTTGTACCTTGTGGCCTAATTCTTTTGTAAGCAACTGCCAGCCAACAGCATCATCTTCGCTCATGCCATCTTCTATAGAATATAATGGGAACTCTGCTACTAATTTAACATAAAAAGCGACCAGTTCTTTTGGTTGCATAGGCTTGCCATCAATAATATAGACCTGCTTCTTGTTATCATAAAACTGAGAAGCTGCAACATCTAAGCACAAAACAACTTCTTTCTCTGAAAAACCAGCCTGTTTTATTGCTTTAACCAATAATTTAAGTGCAGTAAGTTCTTTCTCTAACCCGTTACCCAAAATACGTGGCGCAAAACCACCTTCATCACCAATATTTGTTGAATATCCAGCTTCTTTTAAAATCTTTTTAAGCTCATGATATACCGTGCTTGCTATGCGCACACTGTCAGCAACTGTTTTTTGATTTTTTGGCATGATCATAAATTCTTGAAACGTAATGCCTGAATCAGCATGTGCCCCTCCATTTATAATATTATACATACAGGTTGGCATAACCAGAGCCCCTTCGACAAACTCCCAGGCTTCGCGTGAAGCTACGCCGGGCACGGCAGGGTGAGCGCTCTTACAAGCTCTCTTGCAAAAAACATCGTTTAATAATTTAAATAACGGCTGATTTGCGCACAGCGCCTGAGCGCGGGCAACAGCCATACTCACGGCCAACAAAGCGTTAGCGCCGAGTTTAGATTTATTTTCTGTGCCATCAAGCTCAATAAGATATTTGTCTGTAGTTAAAATATCGGGAGCTTTGCCAATAAGCCCAGGGGCTATAACCTGCTCTATATTATATATAGCTTTAAGTACCCCTTTGCCACCAAAACGGCTCATATCGCCATCACGTAATTCTATCGCTTCAAATTGACCAACAGAAGCGCCAGACGGCACACTTGACCAGACTTTACGATTATGAGAACCCTCATCGCCCAACTCAAGACAGCACTCGACCGTTGGAAAACCACGAGAATCAAGAATCTCACGCGCCGTAATTTTTTGTATTTTCATAAAACATATACCCTTTTTTAAGTAAACACCGTCAAAAAATATACCTAAAACACAAATGTACCATAGCTTTATCGCCAGCCGAAGTTAAAAAAAGCTTATTTTAATTGCTTTAAATGGCACATTTTATATCCTGTCTAAACGCGTAAAATAACACGTTTTTAACCCAAAATTACTCCGGTAGTTTAATCATGATGATACATAATACACTTATCTATTATACTTTAAGTTCTTTTATATTGAGCTTGGCAACATACTTACTGATTATCAAACCCCAAAGATTATTAGACAAAAAACTACGCATTCTGGCCACTAACTTAACACCGGGCACATGGGTACAAGCACATGGCAATATTTCTGGAACCATTATCCATATCTATCAACATTCAGTATTAATTCAAAAAAACACAGGCGAAATAGTCGAGATTCTTAAGCAATCAATAGAGATTATAAGATAAACCGTGAACGCCAAGAAACAAACACGCTTATCCATATTTTATCTCCCACTAGCTGGACTTATACTTGGCATTTACGCGCAAGCTATATTTTGCATACAAGCACGTATTTTAATTATCACAATTATAAGCTTAATAATAATAGCTTTGCTCATACACACGCAAAAGCTCGCAACACAAGTAATACTTGCACTACTCTTTGCGACAACAGGAGCCCTCACTCTCGAACTTCAAAAAACAGATTTTGAAAATTTACACAAAAAATATGAAAATAAAACGCTTTCACTTATAGGCACCATAACCAATAAAGAGTATGCAGACTCAGCGTTTTACCAAGAAATACTCACGATTTCTGTCAAAAAAATTCACCCGCAAGAAAAATTTCACGTACCACTATTACCTGAAGCTCATATAACTAATCATAAGAATTATTATTTACAAAAATTTAACATACAGTTATACGTACAACTCAAAACACAAATGCTCCCAGCAGACACCATAGAAATAACAAACGTACCAATCAAAACAGAAATCCAAGAAAACTTGTCCGGCAACCCAGCATTCTCTGATTATTTATTTAAAGAGAAAATATTCACAACTGTTTTTACTGCAAACAAAAATATCGAAATTAAACAACTCTATCGCCCCCGTCTCTCTCTTTCTCGCTGGTTCTGGAACACCAGAAACAATCTGTACACACGCATAAAAAACAAATTATCTCGTACAAGTAGCTATTATTTTTCGCTTATATTCTTAGGTAATAAGCAACTGCCACAACATGAAAACAATGGTATCAGAAAAACATTTAACTATTGGGGCCTTGCCCACTATCTAGCACGTGCAGGCCTGCATATCTCTCTTTTTGTTATTATCTGGCGATATTTTTTACGTTTAATACCCATACACCTGGTACTTAAAAGAATTTTGCTTTTACTTATGTGCGTTCTATACAGCATGTTTAGTTGGCCAAGCATCCCATTTTCACGTGCATATTTTACTTTTTTACTTTTACAAGTTGGCGCACTGCTATACCGGCAAACAAGTTTTTTACATATTCTCTCATTACTTGCGCTTGTTATCTTACTTGTAAACCCTATGCAACTATTCTTCTTGGACTTTCAACTCTCTTTTGGACTTACCCTAGCTATAGCCTGGGTCGCCACGCTATAAATAAATTTTAAGTACGAATCTATTGCAAATAAAAGTCACAGTTTAATATCATATTGATATCATAATTTTATTCACATCTATTTATAGATTTCTTCATGCGTTTAATTTATGGGTCTCAAAAAAGAGGGGATTTTACGATGCTCAGGAAAAAATATCTCGCGCACAAAATTTTATTTGTATGCCTACTTATTTGTGGGTTCTTATCTCAAAAACTTTGGGCAACAGAGCCAGCAAAAATAAACAACAAAATTACCGGCATAACAACAACACAAAAAACACCCCAAGATGTAACAAAACAAACGCCAAAAGACTGGAACTTTATTGTATATATAGCAGGAAATAACGATCTATATCGTTTTAGCATCGCCAACCTTAAACAAATGCTCAAAATCGGCTCAACAGATACCGTAAATATTATCGTCCAATTTGACGAGTATCTTAAACGCGAAGTAACACGTTATTATGTCGAACAAGGCAATTTAGTAATTGCAGATACAAAGAGTGATTCGTTAATCGCCACAAGCGGCACCCCAGAGAGCCTTTATGATTTCGTAAAATGGTCCGTCACAAACTATAAAGCAAAACATCAAGCTGTCGTACTTTGGAACCATGGCTATGGCATTAAAGACCCAAATATTTGGGGACGCGCACACATGCTGGAACGAGACAAATTATTTACATTTAACTCGCATATTGGCTTACTCGAGCTCAATAGAAAACATATAACAAAAACAGAAACAGAACTAAAAAGCACACTAGAAGACCGCGGCATAGCATTTAACGATACCGCAGAAGAGTATTTAACCAATCAAGATCTTTCTAATACGCTCGAAAAAATATCCAAAGAAGTACTTGGAAATAAAAAAATAGATATTTTATTTATGGATGCATGCCTGATGGGCATGGTTGAAATAGGATCACAAATTAAAAACTATGTAAACTATATGGTCGCATCAGAAGAAGTAGAAGCTGGCAGCGGTTATAACTACACCTACCTACTATCACCATTCCAAACGGGAACTCTTTCAGTTGCTGATTTTGCGCGCCATGCCATCTGGGCGTACGAAGAAGAATATAAACTCGAAAGCGCCGATTATACTCAATCCGCAATAGCCCTACAAGATTTTGAAAAACTTGAAAACAATATACGCGATATGGGAAAAACACTTATACAAATAATCGAAAAAGACACAAGCTCAAACTTTTTTGCAATACTCAAAGAAATTCGTCTCAAAAGCCTTTATACCACAGAATTTTACGATCCAGAATATATAGACTTTACCCACTTTTATAAGAGCTTACTCGAACTCATGACAAAACGAGATATTACTAGAACGGTCTCACGCGACACAGCTACTCTCATTAAAAAAGTAAACACGCTCACACAAGAGGGGTTAAATATGCTCCAAAATTACATCATCAAAAATACAGCCGGCGTAAACCTAGACCAAGCTTATGGCCTCGCGTTCTATTTCCCAACACAACGAGTACACACATCGTATTACAAAACAATGTTTGATAAAAAAACAGAATGGTCAAAGTTCTTAACAGCATTTATACGTAAACTTAAATACTCGTAATATTTTTCAAATCAAACTGAGAGAAACACTTCTCTCAGTTTGATTTGGTCTTGTTTAATTTAATAATAGGAGGTGTCCATGAACAACACCTACGCACGTATAATTTTAATACCCGTTTTGTTTCTCACAAGCATCACAACACGCCAACTTACCTATGCAAATCCACCCATAAATACCCGTGATGCACATACGCCACTACATAAATCGATAAACACATATAGTAACAAAAAAAACATCTGGATCCATGCTGCCCACACAAGCGACATAGTATCAATACAGACGCTAACAGACCATATAAAAAAAAGATTTCCCGATTTAGAACTTTTTGTTTCAACAATAACCCCAGAAACAAAAAAAGCTGCTGATCTTATGCTTAGAGCTGACAATATTAAAGTTATCCCATACGATAATTTACAAAAACTTGCTCAATCAATAAGCAATATAAACCCGAAAGTAATTGTTTTTATTCACCATGAATTTTTACCAAATCTTATTTTACTCGCAAATTTGAATAATATACCAATGTACTTAATTGGCGCCGAGTATGCCCATAAAACAGAACGCTTAATCGAAACAGCGCCATACTTATATATCCCGCTCCTAAACTCTTTTAAGCATATTTTTACCCGAACATTAACAGACACACAAACTTTACAAGAAATAGGCATCACTCTACCAGATATTACAACAGGAGACCCACTTTTAGAAAATGGCATTATAACTGAAAATCTCGATTTTTTTTTCACATCACTTGAACGAGACTTAAATACTATAAAAACGGCCTAAATACTTGCAAAAACTAATAACTTCAGCAAAACTGTCTCCAGAATAACCCACACCCATTTTGGAGACACATGGCGCAAGACAAAGAATTTTTGCTCACCAAACTTAACCTCTCATACAAAACCTGTAATAAATGCCCTCTAGCAACTTTAGGGCGCTCACAAGTAGTTTTTGGACACGGCAATCCAAACTCAACCATCATGTTTATAGGAGAAGCGCCGGGACGAGACGAAGATCTGTTAGGCTTGCCGTTTATTGGACGCTCTGGAAAATTGCTCACTAAAATAATTTTAGACATGGGCCTGATGCGTGAGCACGTTTATATCACAAACATAGCTAAGTGTAGACCGCCAAAAAACAGACAACCAACAAACCAAGAGCGCGAAACCTGCAAAAAATTAATTTTATTTAAAGAAATAGAAATTATTAAACCAAAAGTTATCTGCACGCTCGGCTCTCTTGCCCTTAATGGTCTCTTGGGTAATAAAATTAAAATCTCAGAAGTCCGCGGCACGTTTTGTACATTTCAAAACATCCCAGTCATGCCTACGTATCACCCGGCTTACTTACTCAGAAACCCAAGCAAAAAAACTATCGTAACGCAAGATATGCAAAAAATAATGTCCAAATTAGAAGAACTCTTGTCATCCCAGATTTAATCTGAGATCCATTCCTACAATATCCTCAATTTATTGCTTTTCCCCGATGCATTCCAGTACGCTAAAAAAGCAAAATCTATTTTATTGGGGGACCGATATTCTGGGGGAAATTTATGACAAATTCAAAACTAAATTTTTCAATTATTTATACCAAGATATTTTTTATTCTCACACTCTCATGCATAATCGCTTTGCCAACAAAACAAATTTTAGCTATAAAAATCCAAAAGCCAAACATAACAGGACTATTAGTCCAAATATCAGATACTTTATGGGCCTGTGCATATAACACAACAATCTCTATATACACAGGAGAAAAAAACCAGCTCAAACTTATTAAGGAACTCGAACCAAAAAAAAACAAATATAACAAAACGATAATTGGACACAACGAACCTATAACCATTTTGTCTTATAATAAAAAACACAAAACACTTATCTCTACTGATACTGATGGTGATATTTGGTTATGGCTTATAGATTTTGATGCCAACAAAATTATTCCAAAACATCCAATAATAACGCCTATCACAGGAAGATCTTTCGCAACAGCTCATGATGCGACAATAATAATCTGGGCCCCTGGAGAAACAAAACTCGAATCAATCCAAACAATCATGCCAATAAAAAATCACACCAGCGAAGCATTATGCGATACGACAAAAAAACATTATGCAAATATTACGCAACTTGCCTACAGCAAAGAACACAAAATTCTCGCGTCAGTCGACGAAAGTGGCGTTATTATTTTGTGGATCATGGATCCAATCACCAGCAAATTTATCCCAGCACAAAAAATTCAACACACAGATACCAAAGAAATCCAATTAATCTGGCGCGCATCAAAACCTGCTTTCATTCTACTTGATAACATTCTCGACAAAAAAACCATGTTCGCTCTTAATCCAAATACTAATAAATTCGAAATGCTCAACTGCTCATGTAAAAAAAAACTAATTTTGCCACAAAACTTATCTCTTTCGTGTCCTAAATTGCCCGATATATTCGCCAAAAAAGTTCGCAGTCATAACCAGGCTCGCATACCTGCTGTAAAAAACAAGCAATCACATAAACGCACACGTATACATGCCAGACAAAGCAAACATATTCACAAGATAGCAGCCGTGATAAAAAAACAACGCCAAAAATTAAAAGATTAAATAAATAAAACTAATCACATCAGTTTCTTGATTTTTAAAGCCCCGACGATCTAAGCTAAATTAATAAAAAAAAAGGCCTTAATCGGGGGAGGCTCTTATGAAAAAGATATCACGCGTACTCTTGTATGTTCTTGTCAAAAGCACTCTTTCTTTCTGGCCCACAATAGATGCTCAACCAAAGTGCTATAAATGCCAAATAATTTTCGATAAAAACACAAACCAAAAAGACACTGTCGACACATCCGAGATAACATCGCTCTCTTGGCACCAAGTCGACCCACTGTTAGCCGCAGCACATGATAACGGCCAAATCGATATAGGCGTTTTTAACAACGAAAAACAAACAATTCAACATAAACAAACACTTACTGGCCATACAAACAAAGTTACCTGCTTAGCTTGGAACCCGCGACTCGCATGGCTCGCATCAGCCTCTTTTGATAAGACAATAAAGTTCTGGATATTCAATCAAGAAACTAAAAAATTTGAACTTAATAGAGAACTTACAGGACACACAAAACAAATTTCAGCCATAGCATGGCATCCAACAAAAAAACTCTTCGCTACAACCTCACGCGACAAAACTATTAATATTTACGGATACGACGAACAAAATAAAGACTTCAAATTACTTCAAACACTATCTACTCAAAACGACCAACACACAAACTGGATAAGCGCCATTGCATGGCACCCAACGCAAGCAGTTCTTGCTTGCGCTGCTTATGGAACCAGCGGAGCAATAAAGCTCTGGAAAATTAACGAAAGCCAAAGCGAATTTATTTTAGAACAAACACTCACCATCAATCGCCCCTATATCTGTTCACTAGAATGGCACAAAACACTACCCATTCTTCTTGTTGGCGCAGGATTTTCTGGATTTCAGACAAATAATTTAGAAGACATGCATATTATAAAATTACTTATTTATGACTCAGAAAAAAAACGTTTTGTTTTCTCAAAAACAATTACCGGCCACTCAGGGTGCGTTAACGCAGCCACCTGGTATCCAGACCCCGATATGCCCATTTTTGCATCAGGAGCGAGTGACTGCATAATTGGCCTCTGGCTTTATAACGCCGAAAAGCCTAAAAAATCCTGCTACCAATCGCTCATAGAACACGAAAGCGGCATAAACGCACTAGCCTGGAATCCAAACACAAAATACCCAATACTGGTATCAGGAGACGGCGACGGCAAAGTAATTGCCTGGTACTTTAAAGACGACGGAACAACACCTGAACATAAAAAAGACACAGCCAACATAACTACAGAACTCACGCAAAAAGAAAAACCAATATGCGATTTAATTGAGAGGTTTAAAAAACTAAAAATATGCGACCAAAAAGAACAGAACTAATTTTTACAGCCCATTTTCTAACAAGTTCTCATCAAAACCATTACCAAGTATTTTCTCAACATCACTAAAATCAACGCCTTTTAAATCAAACTTAAAGATCTTTTTAAATTCATTAAGCGCGTTTTTTCTCACCCAAAGATACGAATTATTTCTAGACTCAAACCCACCACCTATTTTCAGCCAATCACAGTAACAACAAATTTTGCCTTTAAATCCAAGTTTTTTTGCTAAAATTCCCACAAAAACATCTTCGTCGCTCATGCATTTTTTCTTAATAAAGAGATACCATTCTTTTTCAGGTTTTTTCCACACGATATCTGAATTGGCCTCTAAAAGAGATAATGTCCACCCATTTTTTAAATCGTCAATAACTTTTTGATACGCAGCTTTAAGAGCACCAATAGGCCCCATATACTTATAAAGATTATCTACGCAAAGCATTATTCCAGTACCAATATCATCGCCACTAGAACTATAAAGACGATCACAACCTGTACCAAATTTCTTAATCTTCCACTCCAACAAATTTGTAATATATGAAAGCTTATGTGCACTATAATTTAAAACATCGCACATAAGACAATCATTCCAATTATCAAGAAGCAAAACTTTACAGCGATCAGAAGAGAACTTTTTCCCGGTAAAAAACGGCCTCTCGTCCAATCTCTTTGCTAAATTCGCACAAAATACAGGAATATCATCGATACTCTTACAGGTGCAAATATCTTTAGAATTGCCACTATTTTGCACAGCGCCACAAAACTGAAACCCTAAGAAAACTAGAGCCAAAATTAATAAAAACTTCTTGAACACAAGTAACCTTTCAATTCAATTCAATAAAAAAATTAGTTAAACACATCGCAAAAACATTACTTATACGATATAAAAATCATTTATCAATTCAGGACATTCTAACCGTTTACACAAAAAAATAAAGCCTCCAGCGCCCCAGTAGCTTTCTTTTGTTTTGCAAGAATAAAAAAACGCTGACAACAAAAGCTCTTTAAACAGAGCTAGCCCTTCAATCAAAGATCCAAACTTAAAGATACAAACTTGATGTCAACAGACGCATATATCTATCGTAATACATAAACGCTAAGTTTTTTGTACCTAAAGATATTTAAATCTCCTCACAAAAAATAGAACAAAATAAAAATCAAAAACCATAAAAAAAGAAAAAATTCTCTCATAAAAGACTCAGATTTTGTAAAAAGAGAGGCGCTGACCTGAATAGCCCCCAAAAAAACAAAAAGTGCAAAAAAAGCTGCAAGAACCAGGCAAAAGTCGAAGCGAAAGTTACAAGTAGAAATATCACCAAATTGTTGATAACTATGTTGATAACTTGTTGATAACTTGTTGATAACTTATTTTCAAACTTTTAGCATATTTCGAAACACAGTTATAGGAGCAGGCTTAGGCTATGCGCACAAAACGCACACACTCAAAAACAGCTCCCAGAGCCATGATCAAAGAAGCGCCACAAGTTATCAACAAGTTATCAACAAGTTATCAACAGGTTATCAACAATCCGGGCTTGATCGATTATGTTAACTGAGTAGCGTTTTTGGCCAAAAAAAGAAAGTTATCCACAAAAAACCGGCCCACCTATCATCATTATATTATATTTATATATAGTACTAGGATTATGAGCAGCTCCCTTTTTTAAGCCCCACAAAGATAAGAATTTCTAATAAGCAATTGAGAATCTTCTCGTTAGTTTTAAGTAATAGCTCTTTTTGGAGGAGCTCAGTAGGAGCTCCTGGGATAAGCAACTGGCGGGCAAAAAGCAAAGCTATGCGAAACGTTATCGTTTACTTTGTCTTTTGCTTCACAATTTCATGTTTTTACTTTAAGCTTAGGAAATCTAAAAAACTATATAGCATAAAAAACATAAAAAATTCAGATGGGTGCGGTGCCCAAAACTCTTTGTAAAGTTGTTTGGTGAGGTAGAAAACTGTGAATCTGACTGAAGTAATAGATAGTCTTGTTGAAGAGCGTGGCTTAAGCAGAGAATCTGTGGCGACCATTGTTTGTGAGGGAATTGCAGCGGCGTATGAAAAAAAATACCCGGGCATTACCTTTTTGATTACGTTGAACAAAAAAACAGGGCAACTCGAAACACAAGTCGAAAAAGAAATAGTAGAAAGCGTTGAGGAGCCAGATTTTGAGATTTCATTGCGAAAAGCAAGGTCTCTCAGTGCTAAGGCGCAAGTTGGTGATCGTATTGTTGTACCGTTTGAAGAACCAATCGGGCGCATTGAAATTATTTCAGCCAAGCAGTTTATTGCAAACAAGATTAGAAGTTTAGAGCAACTTGCTATATATAACGATTTTATTGCCAAAAAAGATACAATTGTCAGTGGTATTGTTCACAAGAAGGAACGTGCTGGTTGGGTTGTTAAGTTTGGTGAAGTGCTTGCTCTCTTGCCTCGTGAAGCTGCTGTCGAAGTTGATGCATTTAAAGTTGGACATCAAATTAAAGCGCTTCTTAAAGAGGTTCTTCCTGTAGCTCGTGGCGACTATCAGTTAATTTTAGATCGTGCATCAGCTGATTTTGTTAAACATTTAATCGAACTCGAAATACCTGAAGTATTTGAAGGTGTTGTTGAGATTAAAAAAATAGTTCGTGTTGCAGGATATAAAACAAAAGCAATCGTTGATTCATCAAGTAAAGAAATTGATCCTGTTGGCACGTGTGTTGGTGTCGGTGGCTCTCGTATAAAACCTATTTTGCGGGAACTTGGACATGAAAAAATTGATCTTATAGAATATACGACTTCTCTTGATGATCTCGTAAAAGACAGTTTAAAGCCTGCCGTAGTTGATAACGTCGCTGTTGATGAAAGTGCTGGTCGAGCAATTGTATGGTTAGCTCAAGATCAGCGGTCTCTTGCGATTGGTAAGATGGGGCAGAATATATCATTAGCATCGAGACTTGTTGGGCTTGATATTCAATTACAGGATCTTGTTCAGTCTGAAAGTGAAAAAGAAAATTCTTTAGATTATTCAGAAGAGGAAAGATCGAGCGATTCTCGCGATCGAGATGCAAATTCGAATGATCAGGAATAAAAGTACATTGGTGGTAATTAGATTTTAGATGGCGGAACCTATGCGTGTTTACGAGTTAGCAAAAGAATTTGGAGTATCGAGTAAAGAAATTTTGGCCTTTTTGGCCAGTACTGGTGTAGAAGCTTCTAGTCACATGTCTGTACTCTCTGATGATGCTGCCGAAGAATTTCGTGTAGCGTATCGAAAAGCGAAAAAATTAATATCAATGACACAAGAAAAAAAGAGCACCTCAAAAACAGCAGTGCAACCTCCTTTAAATATCGTAGAAAAATTACCAACACCTCCGTCCACCTCTGCCAAGGTTTCGTCGGGACTAACGCCTAAATCGCCAATTATTACGCCTAAGGCGCCAATATCGGTTACTCATGTTAAGCCTGTTGAAGTTGAAGATGAGTTAGTCGCTCGAGAATACGAGGAAATTGACGAAGCAGCCGTAGCCAGACGAGTAGAATCTTTAGCTAAGGGTCAAGCAATTCGTCAAATTCAAGATACAAAAGCAAAGCGAGTTATTAGAAAATCTTTTTCAGCGCGTAAGCATGCTAAGCTTTTAAAAAGAAATGCCCCTGTAAAAATTGAAGCGATCACGCAATTAGAAGTCGATTCAAGTTTGCCTTTGTTTGAAGCTGCTGAAAAAATGGGAAAACCATCTGGAGAGCTTATTCTTGCATTGCTTAAAAAAGGCATAGTATGCAATCGTAATCATGTTCTTGATATCGGTACGATACAAATGCTTGCAACTCAATTTGGCATAGAAGTTATTAAAAAAACGGCTCAAGAGCAAAATCAAATTGTTCAAGATTCACAAGTAAAAGCTAAAATTCGTGAAGGGTCAACGTCTCGTTGGCCAATCGTTGTTGTCATGGGTCACGTTGATCATGGTAAGACATCCCTTTTAGATTTTATACGTAAGAAAAATGTTGCTGCTCGTGAAAGGGGCGGAATCACACAACATATCAGTGCTTACGAAGTCGCAAGTAAGCATGGTAAAGTTGTATTCTTGGATACGCCTGGTCATGAAGCATTTTCTTATTTAAGGCGTCGTGGCGCAAAGATTACTGACATAGTTGTTCTTGTTATAGCAGCAGATGACGGTATTATGCCGCAAACTATTGAAGCTATAAAACATGCAAAAGCAGCTGAAGTTCCAATAATTGTTGCTATAAATAAAATAGATAAAGTTCAGCCAGCAGCTATTGAAACAGTTCGTCGCCAACTTGCTCAGCATGATTTATTGCCTGAAGCTTGGGGTGGACAAACAGTGTGTGTACCTGTATCGGCTAAAACAGGTCAAGGCGTAGATGAATTATTAGAATTAATAGTGCTTCAGTCTCAGATGATGGAGCTTTCTGGTTCACCTGAAAATATGGCTAAAGCATTTATTTTAGAGTCTCGCCAAGAAAAAGGTTATGGTCCTGTTGCTGTTGTTATTTGTACTGAAGGGACGCTGCACGTTGGAGATTTCTTTATTTGTGGCGAGATTACAGGAAAAGTACGGTTGCTTATTGATTCTAATGGTCAAAAAATTACAGAAGCTGGGCCGTCTGTGCCCGTGCAAGTTGTTGGATTTAACAGTTTTCCTTCAAGCGGTGATTGGCTAACTGTTGTTACAGCTAAAGAATATCTGAAAGAGCGTAGTGTAACAGGTTATGTCCCTTCGGCTATGGCGCTTGCTCAACAAAAACAGCAATCACAAACAAATATTCTTTCTTCTGGTACTGAAACTAAAAAATCGATTAACTTGATTATTAAAACAGATACACGTGGTTCACAAGAAGCGGTTTTAAATCTTATAGAAAAATTGAACCCACTTTGTAAAGAAATTGGTTGCTCTGTTGCTATAATAACAACCGGAATCGGCGATATATCTGAGAATGATATTGAGCTTGCTGCAAGTACCGGTTCGCGGCTTCTTGGTTTTAGCGTAAAAGCAGAAAAGAATGCGATAAACTTGGCTAAAGACCGTGATGTTGAATTATTTGTTTTTGATATTATTTATGAAATGACAACATATCTTGAAGATCTTATCAAGAGTAAAAAAGAAGTTAAGATTACCTGGAAAAAAACAGGTGAAGCAATTGTCAGAAAAGTTTTTGATATAAAAGGCTTGGGTGTTATTGCTGGATGTTATCTTCAAGAGGGAGTTTGCGCGAGAACAAGCAGAGTTGCGTGTTTCCGAGCAGGGGCTAAACTTGGAGAAGGTCAGATAAACAGCTTACAGCGAGATAAGAAATCGATTAAAGAAGTTCATACTGGTTACGAATTTGCGTTTATTTGCGATACGTTTAGCGAATGGCAAGTTGGTGACAGTGTTCATTGCTTTACAGCGGTAAAAGAAAAATAAAGAGATTTAATTAATTTTTTGCATAAGAGAGCACAGTGCTGAGAAAAAAAGTTATAGCTCTCGTTCAACAGATCTGGGCTAAAACGACAAATCAGGCTCTATTAACGGTCTTTGAAAAAATAATTTTTTATGTTCTTTGTGTATGTGAATTTTTCTATAAAATTATTTTTTCTCTAACATGTTCATCAAAAAAGAAAAAAGGCGGGAAAAACTTCCCGTCTTTTTTTATTATCTCAGTCGGCAATCTTTCTATTGGTGGTACTGGCAAATCTGTAGTTACCCAATTTTTAGTAAAAGCTTTGGCGCCTAAAAAAGGTGCTATCGTTATGCGCGGGTATCGTGGCCGAGTTTCAAAAACAGACAATAGCTTGCTTGTTCACGATGGCCATAATTTTTTATGCGATGTTTCTGAGTGCGGCGACGAAGCTTTTATGTCTGCTCAAAATTTGCAGGTTCCCGTTGTTGTTGGACGTGATCGGGCCAAGTCTTGTGAGCTATTAAATAGTAAATCAGGTTCTTCAGGTCAGCTTGATTTTATAGTTTTAGACGATGCATATCAAAATTTTCAGGTCAAAAAAGATTTCGAAATTTTATTGCTTGATGCGCGTAGCCCATTTGAGAATGGGCATTGCTTGCCTGCTGGTAGGTTAAGAGAAAAAGATTTTTCACGTGCAGATGCTATTATTCTTACTCATGCAGATTCTGTTTCTGAGCCAGACATAAGTGTAATTAAAAAATTATTATTACATAATTTTGATCAGGCAAAAATTTTTACTGGTAAGCATGTATGTAAAAATAGCATGATAGATGCCCAAGATGAAAACTTTCTTATCTTTGCTGGCATAGGTTCTTGGGAAAGCTTTGAAACGTCAGTGAGTCAACTAGGCATCGCTACGCATAACAAAAAAATTTATGAGAATCACTATGCATATAAACTTAGCGACGTGCGAGATCTTATTGCATATATAGAAAAACATAATCTTGATGGAGCGCTTACAACGCAAAAAGATTTGTGTAAAATTGTTCCATTTTTTAAATATCTAACAGAAAAAGAGATACGTTATTTTCATGTTTTGGCAATAGAGTTTGAATTTTTATCATCGCAAGAGTATTCTAATTTTATGTTGCTTTTGCAGCAGAAAGTTAAGAAAATCTAGGCGTGCTACTGATTTATCCAGATACGTAATGAAGCTGTAATGTACAATATTACAGACGTTTTATTGGAGAAGAGCGATGCAGGTAATAATAATTCGACATCTATTTTCTTTTATTTTTTCTTTTTTGTTTGCATTCTATCTTGTGCCATTATTGGCTAAATCTGCCGAGCAACTTGGGTTCCTTGATAAGCCTGATGGAAAAATTAAAGTTCACAAAACTCCGGTTCCATATCTTGGAGGTTTAGCCATATATTGTTGTTTTATTGCTACTCTTGGTCTTGCGTATCCATTTGCGAACAACGCTCTCTGGTTATTACTTGGGACTACTCTGTTATTATTAGTTGGACTTATTGATGATCTTAAAGCATTACGCCCGGGACAAAAGTTTTTTGGCCAAATTTTAGCTGTGCTTTGTTTTTTTAAAGGGGGATATTCTCTTAAAACAGAATTTTTTAGTTCTGGCTTTAATTTATTTATTTCTGGATTCTGGATGCTTTCTGTGATTAATGCATTTAATCTTGTTGACGTCATGGACGGGCTTGCGTCTACTATCGCACTTGTTGCGTCTATATCTCTTTTTGTTATCGCGCTTATATTTGGTCAATATGACGCGAGTCTTTTACTCGCGCCATTTATTGGTGCCCTTTTGGCCTTCTTTTTGTATAATAAACCCCCTGCTTCAATTTATCTTGGCGATTCGGGCTCTATGTTTATTGGGGGTTTTTTATCAGCTATGCCGTTTTTTTTGAATTGGAGTAGTAAGTCTTTTGATGCGTATTATGCCCCTGCGATAATTCTGGGTATCCCGTTATTAGAAGTATTTTTCTTAGTTATTATACGTACGTCTTTGGGTTTGCGTTTTTATAACGGTAGCCCGCACCATTATTGTATTTATTTACAGAAAAAAAACTGGAGTAAAAATAAAATACTTTTATTTACAGCTGCTATGGGTATTTTGTTATCGAATTTAGCGTTCTTGTTTTTATTTCAGATTATATCTTTCTGGTTTCTTATTGCGCTTGGCGCGATCTTTTTTGCGCTTTGGTGCTTTGCTATATTTTCTCATGGCAAAAAAACAGAACAGGCACACAAGCAATCTGCTCATGTGCCTGGTAATAGATTTCAGCCAGCTGCAATGTCTGCTAAAAATAATCGAAAATAATTAGTCCCATTCGTTAAAGTTTGGAATAAGTACAGGTTTTTCTTCATCTTCCCCCTCTTCTTCTTCTTCTTCTTGCGAAACTTCTTTTTCTATTTCTTCTATTATTAGTTTTTTCGGAGGATTAGAGCCTTTTATTTTTATAAAATCTGCACACATGAAAATATTTGGCAAATTGTCATCACATTCTATTTCGAGCGAGTCAGGTTTATTTTGTGCGCCGAAACTCATAATGCTGAAAAATCTTGGGTTATTGAGGGTTCTTCCTAGTAAAAAACCGTTTGAGTTTGGATTTTTTTTAAATACGGCGCTACAGAGAGAGCAGTAGTGGAGTATGCTTTTATTGAATAGGCTCATTTCGTCTTGTATGTCAGCAGCTGCAAGAACGTCAGCCTGTTTTATGTGTTCTTTTTTTATATATTCTAAATAATCTTTTGTGTTCTGGTGTATATAGAGGAGAAGTTGTGCTTGAGGATATTCTTTTTTTAAAAATTTTATAAATTGACGAGTTCTTTCTTCGTTCATTAGTAAAAGATTAAGAAGCCTTTTTTCTATTTCGGCGTCAGATAGACCATTTGTGTCGAATCCTGTTTTTTTTGCATGCTTTATAAGTAAATGTATTTTTTTTGTAAAATCAGTTGCTCTATTTGGAAAAATTATGTGGGAAGTTTCTTGTAGTTTGCGATATGCAATATAGGGTTCAAAGCTTGGGTCAATAAGATGAATAGATATTTTGGCTTTAGGGTTTTGTGCGAGTGCTTTTGCAATTATAACAAGATCTTGAAAGCATCCACCTGGACCAAAACTTACATATTGTATGGAGCGATCTGGATTATTGTTTATTTTTTCTACAAGAGCTTCAACAACTTTATCTTCAAACTTTTGTCTAAATATAGGGTCGTCTTTTCGGCTAAAAACACAGGAGGAAAACTCTTCTCTTCTGCATTCTTCGAGTAAGAAAATGGGGCAGTCTGTTTCGCATTTTCGCGTAATTTCACGATATATTTTGCAGCGTTCTTCTGGTTTGGCGTTTTTTATGTCTACTTTTTCGAGCTCAACGTCGGCTAATTTTCCTGTTTGTTCAATTTTGTCTAAAACAGATACTGGATTTTCTATTACTAATTTTAAGAAGTTTTTGTCTGGCTCATGTGTTTCTTGCATTGCGTGTAGTAGAGTCCCAGAAATAAGAAAAAGGGCTAAAAATTGATATTGTTTAAAGAGCATGTTTTCTCCTAAGTTTTTGAGAATATAAAAAACGCATATTTATTTTATCATATTTTTAAGCATCACAATTTCTTGTTCATATAATTCTGGTTCAGGGGTTTCAAGAATTTTGGGGATATTTATTAAGCGCTCGTCATTCATGATGTATGCGAAAACTTCTAGGGGTATTAAGCCTTTACCCAAAGATTCGTGCCTATCTTTGTGGGAACCAAGTGGCAATTTAGAATCGTTAATATGAATAACTTTAAGTTTGGCCAGTCCAATAATTGAATCAAATAGCTCTATTACGGAATTATATTTTTTTTCGGTACTTATGTCGTATCCAGCGCAAAACGCGTGACACGTGTCAAAACAGACGCCTATGTATTTCTTATGTTCGCATAAATTTATAATTTCTTGTAGTTGCTCGAATGTGCCTCCCATATTAGTCCCTTGTCCGGCCATATTTTCTAGGCAAATAGTTGTGGTTCCGTTTGCGCAGGTTAAAACGGTGTCTAAATTTTGCGCAATTTTTTTTATGCAGGCTTCAGGTCCAGAACCGGTATGTGATCCGGGGTGTAGTGTGAGATATGGGATGCCCAGTTGTTGGCAGCGAGTAAGCTCTGTGGCAAGCGAGAGCGTCGATTTTTTTGAAATTTGTGCATCTGGAGAGCCAATATTAATTAAGAAAGAACTATGTGCACTAATATGTGAGAGCCCTGTTTTTTTTACAGCTTGTTTAAAGAGTATTATTTCTTCGGCAGTAAGACTTTTCGCGGTATAACTTCTGTTACTTTTGGTGAAAATTTGCATAGTGTTTGCGCCGATACTATGCGCGTATTGGACGGCTCCATGTAGGCTCGTAGCTATTGATACATGTGCGCCGACGAGTGGTTTTTTGATTGAGTTTGTCATGAGTCTGTGACCTTTCTCTTTTTTTATATTTTATTAGGCGTGTCTATTTTGAGAAAATATTATGAGAGCGTGTGTAAAAAACACAAGAGATAATAGTTACGGCTTATGTGGTTTCCTCTTATGTTTTTCACCTAACGGCTTGTAGTTACGGAGAACAGGTCGAAGGGCAGGTAAGGCTAAGAACTGCTTTCAGGCATAATGGCCTGATGAATGTGGACCGTGTTTTTGTATGAGCGTTTTATATGTCTGTGATTTACAATGTGAATATCTGTCTTTTAATAATACAAAATCTTAGTTTCTTGCTGTAACTTAAAAAGTTATTTATGTTATGTTTAGGCGTTTTTCTTGTGTTTGTTTATGCTTAATCGCCTGGTATATTAACGGGTTAAATCTTATTTTTTATTTATATAAAATCTTAGTCACTTGGTGTTAAATTTCTCTTGCAAGTCGTTTTTTTTGGGCTATAATAAAACCCAGTTAATATTGGTAAAAAAGTTGTTACAGGATAGACTGTCTATTCTTTGTACACATAGATATATGTCTGTTTAATTATTGAGGAGTAATACACAATGGCTGATACACTTAAGAGTTCTGTTCGACCTTTGTATGATCGTATTTTAGTTAAACGCTTGGAAAGTGAACAGAAAACTGCCGGCGGGATTTATATTCCTGATACAGCGCAAGAAAAGACCCAACTTGGTATAGTTGTTGCTGTTGGTGAAGGTAAAGTTTTGGCTGATGGCAAAATCAGAGAGCTTATTGTTAAAAAAAGCGACAAAGTTCTTTTTGGTAAATTTGCTGGAACAGAAGTTTCAGTAGATGGTCAAGATTTCTTGATTTTGAGAGAAGATGAAGTTCTCGGGTTAATTGTTTAATTATTAATTAAAAACAAGAGAGTCAAACATGGCAAAAAGAATAGTATTCGGTGAAGAAGCACGTGCGAAGATTTTAAAGGGCGTAAATACGCTTGCAGACGCGGTCAAAGTAACGCTTGGACCTAAGGGCCGTAACGTAGCAATTGAAAAATCTTTTGGTTCTCCAATTATTACTAAAGACGGTGTGTCTGTAGCAAAAGAAATTGAATTAAAAGATAGACTTGAAAACATGGGCGCACAAATGGTCCGTGAAGTTGCATCTAAAACGGCAGACGTAGCAGGAGATGGAACAACAACTGCTACAGTTCTTGCTCAAGCGATTTATCGCGAAGGCATGAAGAACGTTGCCGCAGGATCAAACCCTATGTCCATCAAGCGTGGCATAGACAAGGCTGTTGAAACAGTTGTAAAACATTTGACCAAATCTTCACGCACTATCGATAAAAAAGATGAGATAGCGCAAGTAGCAACTATTTCAGCAAACTCAGACAAGTATATTGGGGACTTGATTGCTGACGCAATGGAGAAGGTTGGCAAACATGGTGTCATTACTGTTGAAGAAGCTAAGGGCATCGAAAGCGAACTTGCAGTTGTTGAAGGTATGCAATTTGACCGTGGCTATATTTCTCCATATTTTGTTACTAACACAGAAAAGATGGAAGCTGTTCTTGAGCATCCAGTCATTTTGATTTCAGACAAAAAAATAAATAGCATGAAAGATATGCTTCCTATTCTTGAGCAAGTAGCTAAGCAAGGCAAGCCTCTTATGATTATTGCTGATGAAATTGAAGGTGAAGCGCTTACAACATTAGTAATTAATAAGATGCGCGGTGTCATTAATGTTGCTGCAGTAAAAGCTCCTGGTTTTGGCGATCGTAAAAAAGCAATGCTTAGTGATATTGCTGTTTTGACCGGTGCGCGTATGGTATCAGATGATCTTGGTGTAAAACTTGAAAATCTTACATTTGCAGATCTTGGTACAGCTAAAACAATTCGCATAACCAAAGAAAATTGTACCATCGTTGACGGCAAAGGTGATTCAAAAGACATTAAAGCACGCGTAAATCAGATTCAATCAGAGATCAATGCTTCACTATCTGATTATGATAAAGAAAAACTCCAAGAGCGTCTTGCTAAGCTTTCAGGTGGTGTTGCCGTTATAAAAATCGGTGCAGCAACTGAAACTGAAATGAAAGAAAAGAAAGACCGCGTTGAAGATGCTCTTCATGCAACACGCGCTGCTGTAGAAGAAGGTATTGTTGCTGGTGGTGGGCTTGCACTGCTTCGCGCACAAAAAGAACTTCTTACGCTTAAATTAGAAGGCGACGAATTAATCGGCGTCAATATTATCAAGCGTGCGCTTGAAGAACCTCTTAGAATAATTTCTGCAAACGCTGGATACGAACCATCAGTTATTGTTGATAAAGTAAGAGAACTTATGGGCAATAATGGTCTTGATGCACGTACCGGCGAATTTGTGGATTTAATTGCTTCAGGTGTTGTTGATCCAACAAAAGTAACACGTTACGCGTTGCAAAACGCAGCTTCTATTGCAGGTTTATTGTTAACTACAGAAGCTATGGTTTGTGAAATGCCAGAAGAAAAATCTGCAGCTCCTGCTGGCCATGGCCATGGTGGAATGGGCGGTATGGGTGGCATGCCAGATATGTACTAAGAAACTTGCCTGCCCTTCGACCTGTTCTCCGGAGCTACGAGCCGAAGGCGAAGAGCGTAGGGGAAAGCCACCAGGGCGAAGGCTGGAATCTGGGATCCAAGTTAACAGCTCCTTGTGACGAATAAAAAAGGGCGTCTTCTTGTAGAAAGAGGGCGCCCTTTTTTTATTATTCTAACCTGGGGCCGCGCATGCAGAGCATGCTTATGCCCAGGCTATGGACAAGAGTCACGCCTACAGCGTGAGGAAACATGATTTTATAATATTTTAAATTCTCCAAATTCATCAGGCCATTAGGCCTGAAGTCGGTTTTTAGCCTGGGCACAAAGAGATCTTTAGATCGATGGTAGAAAGGGATACTTAAAGTTTTGAGTAAGTAGTTGTAAGATGCATATATGTTTGTATTTTTTTGAGTGCTTGTTCTAAAAAATTTGGGAGAGAGCGTGAAGAGAAATAGTATGAAAAAGAGTATGAAGAATTTACGTTGCAAAATTTTGGTGGTTTTTATTGCGTTAGTTGCGCCTGTTTTTGTTTTAGCCGTCGGACCTGAAGATTCTGTGCAAAGTGTGCATAAAAAAGCGCTTATAACTGGGATAACGGGACAGGATGGTTCATATCTTACTGAGTTTTTATTGTCTAAAGGCTATGAAGTACATGGCATAATTCGTAAAGCTTCTACATTTAATACGCAGCGCATTGATCATATTTACGCGAACCAACAAATCAATAAAAATAAACTTTTTTTCTTGCACTATGGTGACTTGACCGATGGAAGCGTACTGCAAGAAGTTATAAGAACCGTGCATCCTGACGAAGTATATAATTTAGCAGCGCAGTCGCATGTTAAAGTTTCTTTTGAAGTGCCAGAATATACGGCCGAAACAGATGGCATTGGGACGCTGAAGTTACTTGAGGCTCTTAGGCGTTGGGCGCCAAAAGCGCGTTTTTATCAAGCGTCTACGTCAGAACTTTTTGGTGGTTTTACTGTCCCGCAAAGTGAGTTGACACCGTTTTATCCGCGCAGTCCATATGCTGTGGCAAAATTATATTCTTACTGGATCACGGTAAACTACCGTGAAGCGTATGACATGTTTGCCTGTAATGGTATTTTGTTTAATCATGAGAGTCCTCGACGTGGCGAAACATTTATAACGCGTAAAGTTACACGTGCTTTGGCTAATATGTTTTTGGGAAAACAAAAAGTACTTTCTATCGGGAACATGTATGCTGAACGTGATTGGGGATATTCTCCTGATTATGTTAAAGCTATGTGGTTGATGTTGCAGCAAGAAAAACCAGTAGATTATGTTATTGGGACGGGAGAAAAGCATTCAGTTAAAGAGTTTATTAATTATGCATTTGCCTATGCGGGGCTTGAGCTTGAATGGCTGGGAGCTGGCGTTAATGAAATAGGTAAAGTAAAAAATCTTACGAGATTATGGGAATCGAAATTTAATATAGGCGACGTTATTGTGCGTGTTGATAGCCATTATTTTAGGCCGACAGAAGTTGATAATCTTCAAGCTGATGCACGTAAAGCAAATACTGAACTTGGCTGGTACCCAGATGTCACATTTAGTGACTTGGTTAAAATTATGGTTGATTATGATTTTTTGTACGAGGGTCTTTCGCCTATAGGTGAAGGCATAAAAATTAACAAAGAAAAAGGGTTCGATTACACAACCCATGCAGTAACCTGGCAGCAGCGTGATTAATGTTTTAAAGTTCTGAATAAAAATTACTTATCTCGTTTGTTAAAGTTTGAATTATTGTTTCTTGATTTTTTTTTTTCCTTTAACAAGCTTTCTGCGATTTTTTTTAATTTATTATATAGCGGTTTAAGTATGTGCGAAGATTTTTGATTATGATTTAGTAGATTGCTGCAGTTTTTAAGAGCTTCTATTAGGGCTTTTTCATTAAGTTCCATGGTTAAAACTAAGCACTTATTTTCTTGATCAAAAAAAAGCATTTCTGAGTCTATATTGATTGATGTACAGATGAGTTTTGTGTAGAGATATGCTGTGTGATATGCTTTGTCTATGATAAAGGATTTTTTGTAATTATTAAAGAAGTGTTCAACTAGGACGATATTTTTGTCGGGACAGTTGGGAATCGTTTTTGGGTTTTTTATGCGAAGTAATTTTTTTGGGTTCAGATTTATAGAAAATTTTGTTGGAGCATTTGTTGATCTGTGTTGAATAATCCGTTTTTTGCCGGTGAGTTTGAAGTTTATAGAAAGGATAGATTTTTTTGGGGGGAGCTCAAAGCAATTAAGATTTGCTGTGTTTAAAATCGTGAGCAATATAAATAATGGTATTATTTTTTTCATGGCGACTTTCTTTAGTTTTGGTCTGAAAAATTCATAGTGCCGAAAGCTGCGTTTTCGCCCCGGCCACAACCAAAAAGCTTCGCTAAAAAACTTGGATTTTCGGTATTTGGTTTTTTTGGTGAGTATTTAATTATTTCCTGTGTAAGGGCGAGAATAAGTGTGTTCTGGTCTATTTTTTCTTCGCCAAATTTTTGAGCAGAAAATTGGGTTGCAAAGTTTTGTAAGTAGCTCTCAAGTTTTGGGATTATGTTTTTATAATTTCTAAGAAGAAGTTCACATTTTTCAAGAACTGTAATGAGTTTTTGTTGTTCTATGTCTTCTATGATTAAGGTTAATTTTTTTTGTTTTTTATTAAAAAACAGAGTTTCTAATGTGTCGCTTATTGGTAAAGATTGACTGAGTAGTGTCAGATAGAGGTGTGCGGGGGCGAGTTTGTCTTGAGGATCTGCATTTTCGTCTGAATTTGATACGTTAAGTATGCAGTTTTTATTAATAAGTCGAAAATTTATTTGATTAAGTTTTTCTATGTTTGGAATAGCGAGAATATTTTCTGTATTTAAGTTTATTATGCTTTCTGTAATCATGTGCACGATAAAGTTTTGGCCGTACATATTTTTTTTGAGCATTTCCTGTAATGTGTAGCGTAAACAATCGAGGCACAATTGTTTTTTTGTTGTACTATGTAATTCTTCACAT
>JBDRBF010000064.1:0-14469 GCA_043822925.1 bacterium | reverse complement strand
GGATCTAACGGTGCATTTTTGCTCATCAAATCTTTTGCGATAGAGAGGTTTGTCGATTGTATTGGCTGCGGTTTGTTTGTGTACTCGTAAAATTTGGCTTCTATTTTTTTCAGCTCACGATAAATCGTTTTTAAGATTTCTTCTATTACGTCTTCTTCTTTTTCGTATGTTGAGAGTAGTAGTTTTGTTTTAAGATCATCCCAGTTATCTATTTTTTCTTGGTCTTTTTCTTTTTCTTTTATATTGAAAATAGCATATTTGATAGCATCTCTTTTTTCTAGAACAGAAATAAATTCTGATTTAAGTATCTCAGAAAGATTGCCGCGTTGTTTAATCACTGTTGTTTCATCCTCAAATCCAACTTCAGCCTGTAGGGTGAAATATTTTTTTATATTTGTTGTTATTGTCTCATTTTGATTTTGAATATGTTCTATGTTCAGTGCTTCTTCAATGTTATCTTTTAAGTTTTCTTTTTTGAGTTCAAGTAATTTTTTCAAATATTCGAGCCGTTTTGTTAAATAAATTACTTGGTTTTTGTGTCTTTCGAGTTGATTTAATAAATCAACGTCGTAAATAAAGAAAAAGAGTGTGGTTTTAAGTCTATCCCAATCGTCTTTTTTCTTTCGGTCTTCTTTGCTTGTTCCGAGTAGGGCCTTGTTTTTTGAAATTACAAAGTCAATCATATCTCTTTTCTGCTGAACAATAATAAATTCAGCTTCAAGTATCGTAGAAAGATCTCCATGTTGTTTAATCGCTGTTGTTTGATCATCCTCTTCAGCTTGTAGGGTGAAATATTCTTTTATGTCTTTTTTTATAGTAGCCATTTGATTATGGATATGTTCTATGTTGAGTATTCTTTGGAATTCGTTTTTAAATTTTTCTTTTCTGTCGTTTATTTTGTTTGTATCCAATGATGCTTGCATAGATGTTATTTTTCTGTTGATGGTACTACGCATTTTTTTTGTTAGATGGCCAATGGTTGCGCCATGGCCCATATCATAGAATTTTAGGAATTTGTCGGCAATTTCTAATTGATTTTCTAGTTTTTTTATATTCTCCCCAATAAGTATTTTTCCCTTTGGGTCAGCTATCATTTTTTCTAGTAGTTTACGTTCTTCTGTTTTTAATTTCACGTCTAATTCTTGTTTTTCGGGGGTGGAGAGTACATACGTTAAATTTTTTTGTTGTATGAAATTATTATATCTTTCTAGTAGATCTGTTTGCTTCATATGTCCTTCGTGCCAATTTGGGGGAAGTTTTTTTAGTAGTTCTTCGGCAGTTGCAATTTGTGTCTCTAAATTTATTAACTGCATTCGAACCTCTCTAACTGGCTTAAGAGGGGCTTTTTGCCCAAGTTTGGTTTTGACTGTCGCCAGTTCAGTACTGAGCTGTACGAATTTGTTTTTAAGTATTGTTAGCGAATCTTTTAAATTTGTGACTTGTTGGTTTAGCATGGGTTTTGCTTGTGGGCTATATAAGAGGCATGCAAGTGCCAGAGAAAGAGTAAGTGAGAGATTCTTGCCTGTGCGTGTGGCAAAGTATGCAAAAGTTCGATGCTTCATTGAGTTCTCCTTTTTTTAGAACTGTTTTGACCGTTATCGTTATTTTTGCAAAAGCGTTATGTTTTAAATGAGTATGTTTTTAGTTTAAAGTGTTTCGGTTTTTAGTCGAGCTATGGGTGTGTAGTTTTTGGTGGGGAGGGGCGCATTTTTATATTTTTTATTTTTGGTTATTTAAACATTTTTGCATGGATTATTGCAAATAGAAATAGCGACTTGGTAACATGATGGTAGGCGTACTATATATGTAAAGAGAAATTAAGGGGACTTGGATTCCAGATGCCTACTACGCCCAGGTGGCTACGAAGGCCAGGCGAGTTCTGGGATGACAGGATAAAAGAGAGAGAAAAACGGGGTTCTGTGCTTGTAAAAGGGGGAGATGTTATGAAGAAGATTTTTGTACGGCACCTGATGGTGTTTTTTTTGGTTCTGTGCGTGGGCATAGGTTCTGTCTCGGCAGGGTTGTTTGATTTTTTAGCACCAAAGAAGACGACTCAGCAAACGCAAAATACGGGGCAAGCTACAAGCGTAACAAGTACTCAAAGCGCAGCTGGCACGGGAGGAACAACTGGTCAGGGGGCAATCCCAGCTAATGAAACGGCGTGGCAGAAGTTTCAACGGCAAACTAAAGATGGGCTAACTCAAGCAGGCGCTGCAATAAAAAAAGTTACGACTCAAGCAGTAGCGACAGTAAAAAAAGTTGCAACTCAGGTAGTTGGAACAGCTCAAACGGTTGCTGCACAAATTAAAGTAATTATTAGCCAAATGTCTCCGGTTGTTAAAACCGAAGTTATTCCATCAGTTAAAAGAAATATCGAACGTTTTTTTAAACAATTTCCCATGAAGTTAGTACTCGGCATGCTTGTTACGGCAGATAAAGCTACGTGTGACGAAATCGTAGCGACCGGTGTTACTAAAAAGAAAACGATTGATCTGGCTCCGGCTGTTCAATTTGAATTACGTCTTCCTGATTTTAAAGCATTAATAAAATCTGTTACTCCGGCAAAAACACCGGTAGGGCAAGCTCCTGTTAGTTCTGGGCTTAGTGCTGAGTTGCTAGATACGTTTGTTCCTGTAGAACAGTATTTGGCTATGCAAAGTGTTCAACACGCGCCGGTGCTTTTGGTTATGAATGATATTCCAAGTAATTTAGTTGGTCAGGCACGACTAGCAGTGCCGCAGGGGCAACTTATTGTTCCACCAGCTGGGCAAACATCTTTGCAACCGGGTACGCCCGCTGTTAATTGGTATAGTTATTGGATTAAACCCAAAATTGGTCTTGAATTTCAGATGGCTGGATTTTCGGGCAAAGTTGTTTTCCATCCAACGCCCGGTGAAATAGCTGGAGACATTACCAGCATTGTTCTACAACAAGCGGGTATACCTGCTAATATTACTGCAATGGCTTCTTTGGCTATCGGTAAAGTTATTAATCCGTTGCTTGATAACGCTATAAAAGAAATTCTCAAAGATCTTGGGCCTACAGGTGAAATGATAGAAAAACTTTCGATAGTACGTCCAGAAATGACGTTCTTTTTGAATGTGTTTTTATGTTTCATGGGCGAAATGCGTGAGATAATAGAAAAGAGTAAGCAAGCGCCGATGGGAAAAGTTTCAGCAGATTATATAGTTGCTGCAAAATTGGGCGACATGCAGGCTGAGATTGCAAAATTGGCAGCTGATCCAAATAAAAAGCTTGAACATGATATTGTTTTGAAAGATTTCCAGAAGCTTTCAAAAGAAAATTTGGCGATAACTCCTAAAACATCAGCAGCTATTATGATGGAGCTTGTTGGGTATTTTGTTACAGGTATTCCTGATGTGTTGCCAACAGTATTGCCAAAATGGATATCGTTATTCGATAATTTCCAAAAAAATATTGGGGCTGAAGTTGCACGTTTGGATGCGCTCGCCAAAAGAGCTGCTACGATGCAGGACTCTGCAGGCGCCGATCCGGCAAAAGCGGTCATGGCTAAACAGGCGGCGGCGCAAGCTGCGCTTATTGCTAAAATGCTTGAGCCTCTCAGAGCGTTGAAAACGATCAGAAAAATTTCAGACTTTTTTGAGCAAATTCCTGCGCCAATTAGACAAGTTTTTGAGGTTGTAAAATTTCCGGTTGCTACAGCGCTTGTACAAGAAGAATCTGATTTTTGGGCTAAATATCCAACGGGTTGGCAAGATCCAACAATAAAGACAACGTTTGTTTGTGAACTTGTCGATGCGCTTTATGCTGCGGATGCAGACAGAGTTGCATCGATTAATGTTGCGACGTTTACACCATCAGAATTTAATACATTAATACTTGGCATACAGTATACGTTGTATGACATGCAGAAGCATTCAAGTAATGTATCGATAGAGCAAGATCCTAATCAAATGGCTGAAACGCCTGAAATTGACCCGGCTTTGATTGATCAGCAAAAAGCGCTTATCGTACAAGTGCTGACAAAAGTGCTTGGAACTGGCAAATTAACACCAGTTCAAAAAACTGAAGCCCAACGTTTGCATGATGGTTTAACATCAGGTGATTTAATGATGGAAAAACCTGGTCCAAAAGATGACCTTATTAAAGAACAAAAGACGCAAATTACGTTATTTAAGATGCTTGATATTGTTTTGATCTATTTGCCACGTAAAGTGCAAAAATATCCAGCGATGGCTGATGTTGTCTCAAGTAGTGGTGAATGGGTCTTGCGTTTTATTGCTGACTTTGCTTTTGCCGCTCAGGCCGCAAAAAAAACAGCTATAGCGCAAGGAGAAGAATTTAATAATTTAGGGTTTATATTATCGTTCTTAAAAAATAAAGTATTGAATGCTCCTCCAGGTATATTAGACCCTATATTAACTGTGCTTGAGCCATTTAAGAAGCTGTTTGGTATTGGGGAAGAGATGTGGGGAAAACTTAAGGGCCAAGTTGAATTGATTAAATCAGAAGCGCTTAATATTACCCAGAAAATTGAAGCTGGAGTAAAAGATGTTGTTGATTTGGGGCAGGCTGAAGTTTCGACAGCTGTTAAAAATTTGGCGCCTGATGAATTGCAAGATTTGGGTCTTTCAGCTGAAGAATTACTGCAGTTTCAAGCGATGATGGGTGAACAACCAGCACAAGATTTTGTTCCTGAAGAAACGTATGTGCCAGCGCCAGTTCAAGAAACATATACTCCGGTTCAAGAAACCCCTGTTTATGCAGAGCCAGCGCCTGTCCAAGAAATATACACACCGGTTCAAGAAGCGTATGCGCCGGCTCCAGCACAACCGGTTAAAAAATCGGGTGATTTAACAGGGCTTGGACTTGACCCAGATATGATTCAATTAATTAAGAATAGAATAAACAATAAAAAAGATATAAGTAATCTGGGACTTGAACCTGATATTGTAGATCTAATTAAGGCTAGAATGGGCGTGAAGTAACAGAAGAAAAAGAAATACGTAAAAAAGTAAAAGAAAGAAAAAAACATGGGATACACAAAAAAGGCAAAAATTGTAATGACAAGTTGCTTCTTTGTTTTAGTCGCATGTTTTTTTTATTGGTTCACTCATGATGTATATGCAGCTAAAACAGGTGGTAAGTCGGCTCAAAAATCTACGCAGGTTGCGTCGCAAAAGAACGTGGGGCAAGTACAAGTAGCAGGAGCGCAAGCACCAGGTGCTCAAGCAACTGGAACGGGAATTCAAGAGCATTTTAATAAAGTTTTGGCGATAGTAAAAACGATTCTTGCCTTTGTTAAAAATGTAATTTTTTCTATTGCTCAAAAAATAATGAAGCTTAATTATTTTGATCCGGCAACGGGAAGCGTTGTTTCTCAAGTTCAAATAGCTGAAACAGTGTTAAAGCCGGTTGGAGTTATTTTTGAATTTAGCCAAGACGTTGCGGAAAAAGGTTTTGGAGGAATGATAGTACGTCCTCTTTTGGGTCTTTTACCTGAAGCTATTTCTTTGGTGAAAAATATTTTTCATGTAGATTTGATGCCGCTTGTAGATACTGTTTTGTTGTATCCACTTGTGCCGCTTGTTGAGGGCAAAGTGAGTAAAGATGCTCAAACGGGACGATTAGTTTTAAAAACGGGGCCATTTTTAGAGTTTATTTTTAAGAGTGCCCTTTTGTTAAGCAACGAATCGCAAGGGCGTTTGCAACCGGGTGACTATGATAAGCATCTTAATCTTTTAATTACGCGTTTAAAAAAGACGCCAGGGTTTAGTTCTATAGAGGAAATTTTTAAAAAAATACCAAAACCATTTCAGGCGTTGTTGGAAATAAAAGTGCTTGGTAAATCGGTTAAAGATGTTTTGGCCGAATTTATGGCGCAAGGGCAAGAAGAAGATGTGTTGCTTGGTACAGATGAGGCAAAAATACCAGATGTACCTGTGCTTGTTCCGGAGCCTGAAGATATGGCTCAAGATTCTGTGTATAAAGAATTACAGACACTTATCGGTTCAAAAGAGATGCAAGAATTGGGCCTTACTCCTGAGGAGCTTAAGCAATTCGAGCAACAAATGCAGGAAGTTGTGGCTGATCCAGAACAAGATCTGTCAGTTACGTCTACGCAGGCGACAAAACCGGCACAGGATGATATTCAGCATGGTGTTCTTGGGCCTGTGCAGGCCGGTCCAGCTCAAAAAGTACCTGCAAAAATAATGCCAGTTCAGGTTAAACCTGAACTGGTTGTGCCAGCAGAGCTAGCGACTGGACAAACAAAAGAAGAAGAGGCAACAATGCTTTCAGATTTAGCGAAGCTTCTTGAATAAATAGGGGTTGTGGGGCGATAGGTTTTGTTCTTTGTATAAAAATATTTGTGATATTATCTTTACGAGCATATTTTACACAGGTACCGTATGCTCGTTTTTTTTGTTCTATAAATAATGAATATATGAGAGAAGAGAGATGGCAGCCCCAATAACACATATAATTTTGGCTTTAATTGTCCTTAACGGGCCGTTAAAAGACAGTAATTTTGATCAAAAAGAATTTATTATCGGTACAAGTTTTCCTGATATAAGATATACGCTTACGATTGAACGCGATGTAACTCATGCAAAAGATGTGACTTTTAAACAAATAAAAGAAGCGGCTTCTTCTTTTGAAGCTGGCCGTTTATTACACTGTTGGGTTGATGGGCTTAGAATAGATTTTTTTAATAAAAATTATACGCACTTAAGGCCATTATTGCATACGGCGAGTGCGAAGTTTTATGAAGATATGCTTTTGCATAATGAAATAACAAAAGTCTCACAAGATAGTTGGTCGGTTGTTAGTTTATATTTTGATTCGATTTTAAAAGAGCAGCGAGATTTTGCGCTCAAATATAAGTTTACTGACGAAGATATAAAAAAATGGCACAAAATAATTGCATTATACGTGCAAGATAAGCCGTCGCTTGAGACGCTTGAAGCACATGCGGTGCGTTTTGTGGGGAAAGAGGCATCGCGGGAATTAATTGAAGGGGTGCCACTTGTGATAAGAAACAAAGACATAGATCTGGCGATTTTAGATGTATATAAAAATATTAGTGTGCCGATTTTGATGAAAAATAAAGAAATCGAACGAGCTATTTTAGATTTTTATAATCATATCGCCGAGAATTTGATCTCAGGATCGCACTAAAACCTGTGTGAAGATTCTGGTTTTGTGCGTTTTCTTCTAAAAAAGCTTAAAAAAACTTGAGGGGCAATTTATTTTGTGCGTATTTTGCCTATATTTTGTATACTTTTTATGTTTGTATTGGTGTGCTAAATAGGTTTTTGAGATGGACTTGGATCCTGAATCAAGTTCAGGATGACAAGGACAGAGGGAGCGTATATGCGATACGGTGTCAAATACAGTGTGATTGCGCTTTTTTTATTATGTTTTGTAAGTTGTTTTCAGAAGGGTGCACAGGTTATGACTATGAACGATTACCAAAAGCTGGTGGAGCATGAGCTTAAAACGCCAGCTGATATTACGAGTTTGTTTCCAAAGAGCGTCGAGCAAATTAAAAGTTTTGCGGCTTTTAGTAAAGAACTTGCGCGTACAAAGCTTGGCGAGATGCTTAATATCCCTGCTCAGCAAAGAACGTTTGATAATACAGCTTTGGCGCTTGATCAATTACAAGATAAATATTCTCGTCTGGTAAGTATTTTGTCGCTTTTACATCATGTTAGCCCAGATAAAGATATTCGCGAAACAAGTTTGGCGTGCGAGGTTGAGCTTTCCCAATATTCAGTAGATTTATTTTTGAATCCTGATCTTTATAAAGCGTTTGATGCGTATATAAATAATGCGGGTAAAACTGAAAGTTTAAAGAGCGAACAGCGTTATTATTTGGCTGAATCAGTAAAAGATTTTAAACGAGCCGGCCTGCATTTACCTGAAGCAGAGCTTGTGCAAGTAAGAGCGATTAAAAAAGAAATTTCCCAAATAGAAGCTGATTTTGATTCAAATATTTCAGCAGATAAAAGTAAATTAAAAGTTGCATTGGCTGACCTGGTTGGTGTTGATGAGCACATGCTCAAAAACTTGCCAAGAGAAGGCGATTTGTTTGTCCTGGGGTGTGACTATCCTACGTATCATGAGATTCTTGAAAATTGCCAAGTGAGTGCGACGCGTGAAAAAATGAGCATCATGTTTAAGAATCGTGCGTTTCCGCAGAATCAGGTGTTATTACAAAAACTTGCCCAAAAGCGATACGAGCTTGCAAGAAAACTTGGGTTTGAAAGTTTTGCAGCGCTTGATACTGATAGTGCAATGGCTCAAAAATCAGGAAACGTTGATCAATTTTTAAAAGGTTTGTCTGTTGCATCTCAGGTTAAATGGGAACTCGAGTGGTCAAATTTAATTAAAGATTTGCCAAAGGGCGTAAACTTAGCAGATAAAGAAGGCTCTTTGAATGCGTGGGATTATGCGTATGTTTTAGAAACATACAAGAAAAAGCATTTTAATATAGATGAACGTGTAATCGCTGAGTATTTCCCGGTCGAGAAAGCGCTTAAGGGCATGCTTGATGTGTATCAAGATTTCTTTGGTTTAAAATTTGATATTGTAAGATCAGATTGGTCTTGGCATAACGATGTGCAACTTTTGCAAATTACAGATAAAGAAACGCAGGAATTATTGGGGTATATATTTTTAGACTTGTACCCAAGAGATGACAAATATTCGCATGCATGTATTCAGCCAATGGTTAGTACACATAGAGCACATGGTGTTTCTGTGCCGTTTGTTGGTACTATTATTGCAAACTTTCCTAAGCCAACAGCAGATCGACCTGCGCTTTTGAAATTTGATGATGTACAAACGTTCTTTCATGAATTTGGGCATGCTATGCACGCAGTACTTGGCAAAACCCAATTAGCTTCATGTTCTGGCTTGAGTGTTAAGACTGATTTTGTTGAAGCGCCGTCACAGATGTTTGAAGAATGGATGTATGACAAGCATGTGCTTGCTCGTATTAGTTCCCATTATAAAACAGGTGAGCCGATGCCGGGAGATATTATTGATAAAAAGATCGCCTTAAAACAGCTGGATTCAGGTTTTTTTGTTGCGCGTCAGTGTTTACTGGCTGCTTTTTCTCTAAATATATTTGAGAAATTGGTTCCACAAAATTTAGATCTGTTTAGAAAAGATTTATATAGTGTTTACAACAAGCATATAGCGTTTGATGAGCGAGATCATTTTCAGGCATCGTTTGGTCATTTGTCTGGGTATGGCGCAAAATATTATAGCTATTTGTGGTCAAAAGTGTTTGCGCTTGACTTGTTTGATGAGATCAAGAAGCAGGGGCTTGGGAATCCTGAGACTGGCAAGAAGTTCCGGCAGCTGGTGCTTGGTAAAGGCGGCAGCGCTGATCCCAATATGTTGATTCAAGATTTTTTGGGTCGTCAGCCCACGCAGGATGCTTTCTTGCGAGAAATGGGCTTGATTAAGGCCTAGATTTTTGTTCTCAGGCGTAATCGCCAGATACTTTTACGAGAATGGGGTTTTAACCCCATGTGAAAACAAAAAAGAGGCGGCGACTTTTAAAAGTCGCCGCCTCAGTAATTTAAAGATCAGGTCTTATTTCTTGAAGTTAAATTCTTCGTTTTTTTCTTTGTTTTTCTTGTTCTTTTTGTTTTTGCTTCTTTTTGATTTCTTTGCTTTTTTGCTCTTCTTTGATTTCTTTGCTTTTTTCTCTGTTGTTTGTTCTTTTTTGCAAGAATCTTTTTTCTTACCGCAACCTGGGGTAGCTACAAGACCAAACATAAGAGCAAAAATAAGAAGTAAACGTGAAAACATCATTACCGTTCTCCTTTGTGTTAATGAATAGGCCTACAAATTCGTAACTGTTTTTTGAACTGAAGTATCTGAAACTTTTTTCTCTTCTACTGTTATAGATTCAAAGTACTGTTTTATATCGAGAATTTGAAGCATAATTTTTTCTTTATCAGTGTTTCCTACAATTGAAATTTCTGGTAATACGAGTTGAACGTTTTCTGCAGTGATAAAATGTCCTTCTGTAATAAAAATATTTTTGGGGTTCGCGAGAATAACAATTGTTAGGTTGTCGATTTTGTTATTCAAGGGGACGAGTGCTTTTTGTACATCCCAGTATGGTCTGTTTTTGTCGTCTACTTTTTTTTCAAATGCATAAAGCTCTATGGGGTTTGTTGCGTTTGCAATATATTCGGCGTATGAGAACGTGTTTTCTTTTGCTTTGACTAGTTTAATTTCAGGAGTGATTGCAATAAAGAGTTTAGGGCTGTTATGTCTAAGTGGGAAGGTGATCAGTCCGTCTGGGTCTGAGATGTCCAGGTAGCCTGAATATAGAGCCGGAAAGCCGCCTAGAGACGGTGAAAGGAGTTTTCTAAGCTCTTTTTTTGTTAGCTTAGCGCTTATTTGGGCGGGTGTTTGTTGGGTAAGCATGCTTATTTTGTCGATGCCGTGATTTTTAGCGTTTTCCAGATAGTATTCTTGTTCAATTTGGGTCCTGATTTTTTCCTGGACATGGGTCAGGTGTATTAAAATTCTGTTGTCAGCTTGAATTGTTATGCAGAAAATAGCTGCAAGAAAGCCAGAAAGCGTGATTTTTACTGAAAAATTTGGTACTTTCATTTAGAGCCTTTCTTTAATTGGTTATAGTGTACCAAGAACGAAAATCAAAAATCTATAGATTGTATAATTAAGAGCGGAGATTGATTGTGAAAATACGAAAAAAACCAGATGATTTAGTGTGGGGTAACTTTCAGCATGATGAAAAATTAACTGATGAGCAGCTTGAGAAATTTAAGGCGTACGAATCTTTCTTGTCTCAAAAAAATGATGAATTTAATTTAACGGCGATTACAGATTTATCTGGTATTGTGCGTCAGCATTTTATCGATTCTTTATCTATAAGAAAATTTGCTGATTTGAGTAAGTTGTCTACTATCGTTGATATTGGTAGCGGGGCCGGGTTTCCGGGTATCCCGCTTAAGATTATGTTCCCTCATTTGCAGGTTATTTTGCTTGAAGTTACGAATAAAAAAAAAATATTCTTGAACGATGTTATCAAAATTCTTGAACTTGATAACATAACGGTGTGTGAATATGATTGGCGTACTTTTTTAAGAATAACAGATTATCCGGTCGATTTATTTGTCACGCGTGCGGCGTTTGATGATGAAGAATTATGCCGCGCATTCAAGCCTGGCTGTAAATATAAACAGGTGCCTATTGCTTATTGGGCTAGCGTATTGTGGGAAGTTTCGCTCAAAGCTGTGCCGTTTGTCAAAAGCGTCTTCGATTACAAATTGGGTAATAAACAGCGCAAGATGGTCTTTTTGGGACTTAAAAACGATAAAAGCTAAAATATTTCGATCACCTGGGGCCTTGGTTGGCCTAACGGCCGTCCTTGTGCCCTGGCTACCAGAACAGTCAAGCCCAAGGGCTTGATAACATAATGAGTAATACTTATACAAGTATATATTTCCACTGCATTTGGAGCACAAAAAATCGCTATCCATTTCTTGTTCCACCATAAAAACATTATTCACAGCGAAGGGGGCCTACTTGTTTCTATTGGTGGAATGCCAGATCACATACACCTTCTTGTTGAAACAAAGCCAACTGAATCAATTTCCCGCCTCATACGATGCATAAAAAGTGAATCTTCAAAATTAATTCGCCAATCACATCCAAATTTGGAAAATTTTTCTTGGCAAAGGAGTTATGGTAGTTTTTCGGTAAGTTATTCAATAAGTGGAGCTGTTACCAAATATATTCAAAATCAAGCAACGCATCATAAAAACAAATCATTTAATGGAACTGCATAAAATTATATATGATGAAGACTATTTATACGGTTAATAAAATTAATTTAGCGAATATATCCTAAGAGCCATAGGCTCGCTCGTTCTGGTAGCCTGGGCACAAGCGTAGCGCGGCCCCAGGAAATGGTGATAGTTGCAATTTAGCCCCATTGTGGCAGTTTTTATGTCAAAAAATTACAAGTAAAAAGATAAAACATATAAAAGGCTTTATTTGAGCTTGTTTAGCCAGGTTTTATGGGAGGCGTTTGACTTGTCTCTTCGTCTATTTAGACTAAGAGTATGTTCAAAGAGATGGAGTTTATATGTTATTCTAGCGATAATTTATATGTTATGGGGGGCTTTATGTTCAAGAAAATTATGCTTTCTATTTTATTGTCATGTTTGTTATATGCGCCGCAGGGTAATGCTGGTCAAGTGCCTGACGTTATTTCTCGTATGGCTAAGGCAAGAGGAGAAACAAAGCAAGAGCTCTTTGTTTTGTTTACTAGAGAGGAACACAAAATACTGAGTCAGCTTATTGCTGCGGCTTTTCCTGCAATGGGTGTGCATCTTATTCGAGATACGTTAAAGCCCTATTTGGCAAAGTGCAAGCAAAGAGTTGATAGCGCTGCCTGGTGTGTTATTTTTAGGGATTTAGTGATGGGCGGTGGTGATCCTCGTGTTTGTTACATTCGGTTGGCTCCTCGGGATCTTTCTATTTATCCTGCGATTGCGCTTCCAATTTTGAGCGATTTTGAGAATATTTTAGTGACGTTGAAATCGGCCTGGGCCACGTTTGGGGCTCCTGGTTTTGTGGACAGTTCATCTGAGGTTTTTGCTTGGGGAGTCAGGATGATGGAAGAGGTGCTTCAAAAATATAGTGAATGGCCTATAGATTTAGTATTTTCTGTTCAACAAGAACGGGATTATTGTTTAACTTGGGCCAAAGAAGAAGCGAATAATTTTCTTAAGTATAAACGATTTGCTCGATCTGAGTTGTTGGATTTAATCAAGAGCGAGACGAAAGATGGGAAACAGTTCTTTGAGTACAGAGAAGATATTATAGTCTCTTATGGCCGGATGTTCCTATTTGAAGATCAGGATTCTCGTGTCGTTTCAGATGAGATTGCTGCATCTTGGTTGCCTCTTGAAAAAGCTTTTTTTGAAAAAATAAATAAATGTAAAAGAGATGGGGACATGAGGGGCGTTGCTATTTTTTATCAAGAAATGCTTGATAAAGAGATTGAGATAATTCAAGAAAACTTTCAAAAGCATGGCTTGCTTGAAAAAACAGAGTAACCAAAAAAAATAATTGGTTTTAGTGGGGGATTAGGGACATGTTTAAGAATAGTATAAAAAATGCTTTTTTGCTGTGCATGCTCGCATGCACACGTATGCAGCAGGGGCAGGCCAAGCCGGTTCCCGTGGGTGCTGTGAAAAAAACACGTCAAATTGTTACTGCTGGGTATCTTAAACAGCGTACATATGCACAAGAGTATCTTAAAATAGTTCAAGCATATAATAGGCAAGAGCTAGAAGCTTTGAGTGCCGTTATAAAAAATATGCAAGAAGCTAAACAAGCTTGCAAGTATTCTGAGTTGGCAAAAATATTTTCAGCGTATGAGAAAACGAGCGATAAGAAGAGAGTTACGTATTGCGATACTAAAGAAGTATTGCGAGAAAAGATGGAAAAAGACGGTGCCTCTCAAGAATTTTTACGTGAGCTAGAAGCGTTAGAACTTGGTAATAGCATGAATACGATTGGTGATGATAGGGCTCTTGATACGGTTCTTACAGATACGCCGCCGGATCTTTCTAAAAAGTTTATTGCCAAGTTTGTTTTTCAATCGGCCACAGATCTTGATGCGTATAATCAGTTATTTAAGAAGTATAAATTATTGTCAGAGTAGTTTTGGAAAATTTGAGGTGGTTTTGTGATGTGTAAGAAAAGTTTTCATGCAGGTTTTTTTGCTTTAGTGCTGAGTTTTTGTGGTTTTGTGGCGCAAAATTTAGGTGCAGCTGGTGCCGTTAATTATAAAGCTATTTTTGCTCACGGCTTGGGTGGAAAAAAAGATTTTGGTCAGTATTATGGCCCACTTATGGGATGTCCTATTATTGGTGAAAATGGTCCTGAATGGGATAAAAGTAAGTATTGGACCGGGGTCGGGCCAGGAAAGTCTTGCTTGGCTCAACAGGGTGATATAGATGTTGTTGTAAAACAAATTGAAGCGAATCAGAAAGATAATTTAATATTGTTTGGTGTTTCAAAGGGTGCGGCGACGGTTTTGAATACTGTTGGGTATTTAGCTGAAAATAAGCCAGAATATTTGAAGAATATTAAAGCGGTTATTGCAGATGCTCCATTTGCAAAACCGGAAAATGTTGCTGCACAAATGGTTGGGAATATTGCCAGTGGCTTTTGGGGCAGAGTTGGTGCAAAAGTAATGTATCCTCATTATGAAATAACGGGCATTACGCCATACAAAGCGGTTACTCAAATGTGGGCTAATTCTGTTGTTGACAGAAATATGGTTGTTACGTTTATTCATGGTCGAGGCGATAGGCTTATTTCTATCAACGATTCTCGCTGTTTATATATCGAACTTAAAAAGTTGGGTTATAAAAATGTATACCTGCTTGAAGTTACTAGATACATGGATCATGGGCAGGC
>JBDRBF010000063.1:0-13997 GCA_043822925.1 bacterium | reverse complement strand
GTTTCTGCAGGTAACGGCTGCCAAGCAGCTCTTGATGCGCAAACGTATTTGAAGAAATAAAAATGCCGAGTGTTAAAACACCAGGCTCACGGGAAATCCAGGAGATTACACCTGAGAACCAGGTCTCTAAAATTTTCATCAGGCGTCCCCGCCTGAAATTAGTTCCAGTCTATGGTTTTAACCATAGGGCTTAAAAACAGCTCGTAACGTCCAAAACAACATCGTCTATATTTTTTTTAATCATAATACCCGCAGCGTTTTTGTGGCCACCACCGCCAAAGCGCTGCGACAAAGCATTAACGTCAGTAATTTTTGACCGCAACGATACTTTAGTCCAACCCTCTTCTGTCTCATAAAAAATAGCCGATATATCAAGATCAGATATTTGAGATAAAAAATTAATAAAACCAACAAGCGACATCGCCGTAAGCCCACGCGCTTGCAAATCGCACTGTTTAATAATGCTCCACGCAGCACGCCCTGAAGGTGATAATTTAATAGAGCTCAGCAAATATCCCCAAAATTCAATTATCTTAGGATTTTTATTTTGTAAAAGCTGCGCTTGTAACTCGATCATATTTGCACCAAAATCAATCAGATCAGCAGCTATTCTCAATGTTCGAGCATTTGTCGCCCTCGTATGAAAAACCTGACTATCATACAAAATACCCAACAATAAACTTTGTGCTATTTGACGATCAAAAGCATCATAGTCCCACGCACAAATAAGCTCATACACATGTTCACAAGTGCTGGCAACTTTTTCTGAAACAAAATTCACCGTACTGTTAATACTATTACTTATGTGATGATCAATATTTATAGAAGCACAATTATTAAAAGCTTCTGGCCAATATACGCGCTCACAATTGGCCGTATCACAAATAATTATTAAATCTGGAACAAAACTATGCTCTCCAACAAGCACATGCTTAGGCTGATACTGAATAACCATATCAGGCTTATCGGGATAAATAGTTTCAGTTTGCTTGCCATACTTCTCTAATAATAAAGAAAGAGCCGTGCACGCAGAGACGCCATCAGCATCTGGCTTACTATGCGTCAAAAGTGTTATTTTTTGCGCGCGCGTTATTAAATCCCATGCGCGAGTAATATCAGCTAATAAAAACCCCGTACTATTTAAATTGCGCACCATAATAGCCCTCCAAAATTTTTACGCCATAAGCACCTTCTCGCACGACGCGAATCCCAGACTTCTTCACATCAGAGCAATCAAGTATCGTTGACGAGACGGTTTTTAGACAATTATTATCTCTATCAAGAACAATATACATTATCTGTTCGATTATACTCTCCGGGATCTCGTTAACACAAGTTGGCATCGGTTTACCAGACAAATTGGCGCTCGTTGAAAAAAGCCCCTCAAAATAACGCAATAAACGCCTCAAGCCTGCATGGCTCGGGCACCGCAAAGCAATAGTACCCTCAGGTGATACTAAGAACGATGGCAGCCCAGGCTTGGCTTTAAAAACAAGCGTTACCGGACCAGGCCAACATCGGGCAAGCAAATTAAGCATGTTTTGATCAAATAAACCATCGACATCAACAAATCTTTTCAACCTGTCAATCGATTCGATCAAAACAACATACGGCTTATTTTCCCGGTCGCCTTTTATAGTATTTAAACTATTGTAAGAACGCTCTGTGATGTTAGCAAGAAAACCAAGTACCGTATCGGTCGACGTAATCAAGATATTATCTTCTTGCAAAGATTTTGCTACTCGTTCTCCCGCTCCCACATCTTGCCAGATAGAAATCTTTTCTCTCATTTTATTCGTCATTTTGTAAATTAGCTCCTCTGGATAGTAGCGATTAATAGGCGTTTGACAATCGATTAAATATATCTTATTCTAAAAAAAGATTCTAATATTTTTAAATTGAATTTACGGCGTCATGAAATATCGCTTACAAAGTTTAATAGAAAAAAAATATTTAAGTCACATTGCGACCACACAAAATATCAATATTCATCAGCTTAATATAATTCTCACATAATAAAGACCTAAATACAGACCTAAAAAGAAACGCATTCGTACTCAAGTACCATAAAAAAGTACGTATAATAAAAAGCGTATAAAAAGTATAAAGAAAGGTGAAGACAATGATTACCAGTACAAGGCAAACAAGAAAAAAAATAGAATCTTCGCTTGATAAAGCGAGAAGCTATAACGAAGTCGTCGAATATTTATATTCGTTACCGGCTAACGAATATAGTGCTGAATCTGTTAATCGTATGAAAGAACTCGACAGACTATTTGATCACCCATCAACAAAAATAGACACCATTCTTGTTGGCGGAACAAATGGTAAAAGTTCAACCATTCACTTTGCAACAAAATTACTCAGAGAAGAAGGCTTAAAAGTTGGCGCCGCTTACTCAACACACATCTTAAACTTTAACGAACAAACAATAATCAACTTTGAAGCAATTTCAAATAAAGCTTTTACAGACTTGGCTAACGAAGTCATAAACGTTGCCCAAGCAAGTAATATTAAAGCAACTGCTTACGAAATCGTCACTATGATGTCAGTACTTCACTTCATAGAAGAAAAAGTAGACATTGCAGTACTTGAAGTAAGTTACGGCGGAAAACATGACGCAGCAAGCATCTTTAATCCAAAAATTGCTGCAATAACCCGCATAGCTCATGATCAAAGAGGTCTTTTGAACGAAGACTTAGACCAAATGGCTTATGAAATGCTTGAAATCTCAAAACCAGGATGTTGGTTTATTTCAGCAGAACAAAGCAAATTACGTCTACAAAAAATGAAAACCTGGGCGGATGACAACAAGATTCAATGGGCCATGCCCATTCGCAAACTTGCATCACTCCCTTACATATATGAACAACTTTACGGCCGCATCGCATCACTCGGTGAAAGAATCGCCCAAATTTATGTTGAAGATATAAACGGCAAATTCTCACCGTTCCTACGTGGTAACCTTCTTGCAACGCAAAAAGGCCAACGCGGTCGTCCAACATTAGAAGCAAAACGTCATGCTGAACTAAACCCAATCAAAACGCTTAAAGGCTTTTGGGCAGATCACTTTGACTTATTAAATGGACGCTTTGACTTACTTGATAAAGAAAAACCAAGCATTTTGCTTGATAACGCTTCAAACTTAGATGCATGCACAAACCTGTTCTTAGGCATCCGTTTGTTGCATTATCAAAAACCCCTTAAAGGCCTTGCGCTTATTTTAGGGTTTAGCAAATCTGTAAATGCAATGGAAGCGATAAAATTAGTCAGATACTTACTTAAAAAAGTAAGCGGCCAAATTTTATTCGTCCAATTGCCACAAATAGACGGCATGCCATCACATGACGTTAACGACTTAACTGCCATTGCAAAAGAGCTTAATATTAAAGCAAAAGCATGCGCAAGTTTTAGCGAAGCATTTGAACTGGCTAAAACAATCGTTGATGAACGTGACGGACTTGTTGCGATCTCAGGTTCAAATAGCCTGATACATGAATATTGGAAACATAGAGGCATCAAAAAACTCGGCTAAGCCTTAAATCTTAAATACTAAGAGCACCGAACCTAAAAACTCGGTGCTCTTTTTTTATTTTACTCGCGCAAAAAACGCAGTGCTTTTCTCTTATCCCTTTCTCTTATCCAACGTTTCAATCAAATTCCCCGCCGATTTCCAACTTACAATATGCCCTTTATCCATATCCCAATTATCATCCCCACCATAAACCAGCACATTATCTATTGGCTTTGTTTCAGTAAGCTCATTCCATGACGATAAACGCCCGAGAGCTGTAATATCAGCCGTTTTTGAAACCTTTATTTCGACAGGCGTAATATTCCCAGCCCGTTCGACAACACAATCAATTTCAAAATCAGATTTATCTCGCCAATAATAACAACTTGATCTCATGCCGCGGTTAAATTGCTGCTTGAAAAAATCTGATATGATCATGGCCTCAAAAATATTTCCCCGCATATAATTGGCAAAAAGCTGATCAGAACTTGTAAGATTAAGCAAAGAACAAACAATACCAGGATCATAGAAAAATATTTTTGGAGATTTAACAACCCGTTTTCCAAAGTTCTTATAATATGGTTCCAGTAAAAAAATTATATAACAAGATTGCAAAACCGAAAGCCACTGATTTATCGCTGTCACACTAATACCCAAATCATCACTAATCGATGACAAGTTCAAAACTTGTCCATTACGTCCAGCGCAAAGCTTCATGAAATAGCTAAATCTATCAAGACTTGTAACATTTTTAAGAAGTCGCACATCTCGTTCAAGATACGTATTAATATAACTGCCATACCAATCTACAATTGATATCTCTTTTTTATAAAGCTCAGGATAAAATCCCTTAAAAAGCGTATCATCTATCGTGCTTGGTAATAACTTTGCCTGCTGCAATTCATCCAACGATAGGGGAAGCAAATTTAAAATTGCTATTCTTCCAGCCAAACTTTGACTGATAGATTCATTCAAGAGAAAATTTTGAGAACCGGTTATAATAAAATGACCCGGCTTATGGTACTCATCAATATAAATCTGTAAATACGAAAAAATTTCAGGAACATTTTGCGGCTCATCCAAGATAAGACCAGGGGCGGCCATAAACTTTTTTAAAAAATTATGCGGGTCTGCCCGGAAAACTGACCGGGTATTTGGATCTTCAAAGTTAAAATATTCGTAATTGGGAAACGCTTGTTTAACCAATGTTGTTTTTCCCGATTGTCTTGGCCCAGTAACTGAGACGGCTGCAAATTGGCTCGCAAGTGCTTTTAATTTTTCTTCTAACGCCCTTTTTATAATCATTTTTCACCTCTTATTATCACGTTCTCGCCTCTAATAATCATTTTTTACACCTCTCTTGCATTGGACAATCTTAAACTCTGAGTTTAAACTTGTCCAACTTGTAGTCAAAATATGACCAAAATTCAACAAAAATGAGTTGCGCCCTCCAATTATCCCTGGAAAACGACCGTCCCTCCACCCACCATCCCCATCCGCCCCTCCATTTTTTCAACATTCTTGCATTCACATCCCAACTTTGTTACCTTCAAAATCAACAGAAAACAAAAAATAACACCCAACTTTGTCATCCCAGACGGGATCTGGGATCCATTCTTTTTAATAGTAAAAAGTCACAATACAGGCCCTATGTTTTTTCAAAAAGGAGAGAACCATGCCCAGAACACTTTTTTTCAAAAGATTCTTACTTATTGCACTCTGCACCATGTGCTTAGCCACCCCGTACAAAGCGCTAGCGGGTGGCAACCCCGCACAACCAACCACGGATATCGACGACGCCCCACCACCAGATATAGAGGATTTAGGCAAAGAATCTCCTATAACTTTCGATGAAAACGACGTAAAAATCAGCGACCCAGCAAGCACTGACACCATTGGACAAATTTTCACCATCATAAATGAAGCCATAACACATTTAGAAAAAAAAGATAACGTCGATGCTCTTTCAATAAAAGATACATTTCTTCGGGATAGAATAAAAACAAAAACAGAAGAAAAATTTACGTTAAGAAATGTCAAAGACCAATTTATTGAATATATTAAAAAATACAGAGAAAAATTTAATCTACTATGTCCTATCTTTAACGTAATAAAAACCGAAGGCCCTATTTTTACAAGTACGACAGTCTTTGGAGATAAAAATAGTATCCACATACCACAAGTCATTAAAACATTTATAGAAGAAATCAATACTAGAAATACCCCGGATATACCTATACCGGCAAAAATGTGGAAAAACGTAAAAAAAATAGAACCCATATTAACGGAAGAAGAAAAAAAAGAAAAAAAAGAAAGAGAAGAACGTGAAGATGAATTTTATAAACAAAAAAAAAACCCTCACTGACAAACTCACGCTTTTAGAATCAAAAACACATGAGCCAACAAATCAATTACTTACAAAAATAACCAATTACCTGACTAAACGAGATGAACTTCTTTTCGGCTTAGCACTTAAGGGCAATTTTTTTGAAATTACCAACCTTTTACCTAAAATAATTATCCCTTACGATACCGAAAACGAGGATGGAGACCCCATCCAAATACCGGTCCCAGAAACAATAGCTAAACAATCCCTTGAAATTTTCGTCAATTTTCTCCACATAAAACCACTCATTGCCCCAACTGATTACGATAAGCTAAAAAGTGCTGCTGAGGCAATAATACTCGCCGCTTCTCAATTAGCAACACCTATAATACTCAATGTCACTCCTATGATGGCTAAGCCGGTGATAACCACAAGAACCACAAGTCCACGAACCTCCCCAGATGGCTCACCTGTTGCCCCAGATGAAATAAAACCAGCCCTAGTCGTAAAAAAGTTTAGAGGGCTTGAAACGTTAAAAAAAGACCTCGAAAAGGCATCAAATGCCAAAAATACAGATTCTTTTAAAAAAACCCTCGATGAAATCCTAGATTCACCTCAAAAAAAAGAAGAGCTACTTAAATTCTTCAATGAATATTCCGATGAACAAAAAACTAACCTAGCTAAAGAAATCCAAAAGGTTTATACCGACAAACAAGAAGAACTCACAAGACTAAAAAAACAATTCAGACTTATCCAAATCGATTTTAAACCTACCGCCCTGACAAAACTAGAATTAAACGACATTCTTAAGCTCACGCTTGATGATTATGCCCAAAGCCTTAAAAATGCTAAAAATAACGCTGATAAACAAACAGCTCTTGATAATATTGATGACATAACACAAGCACTTTTTGCTATTTTTGAATTCTCTGAAAAGGCAGCTACAGCCGCTGCCGCCATAAAAGAAGGAGCTCCAGAAACAGAAAGCGAATATAATAAAATTACTTATAAAACTTTATTCGAAATTGCATATGAAAAAATAAGTAAAAAAATAACAGCTTTTGATAATTTTATGGCTAAACTAAAAACAACCATAAAATTAGATCAAGAGCTAGTAAATGACGATAAAAAAGTCTTCCCAGAAGGAACAAAAAAAACGTCACTGACTTTTGAAAAAAAACCAACTTTTATCCCTACTGGAAAAGACTTTGAGGCAAATAAAAATGAGCTTATGAGAAATATCAAAAAAACAGCTAAGCCGACTGTAAGGCAAGTTCCCCTTGCACAAGTAAAGACTCATGTCCTCACACGTCCTACCCCACCACAGCCACCACTTGCTGCGAAAAAAATAAAACAGCTCAAAGATGCGCTGACAATAATGAAAAATAAATACACAGAATTGGCTACCACGCTGAAAGACGTCAAAGCGAAACTTTAAACGCCTAGCCATAAAAGAGAAAAGGGGAATGGATCCTGAAACACGGTCAGGATGACAAAGAATAAGCAGATAAAAATTACTGCCGTTTACGTAGAGTAGAGGATATGGGGCATAAAAAGCGCCATATCCTCTCCTCTCTTTTTTAGAGAGAACAAACCCAATATAAGCAAGAAATCCTGAAATGCCCTTGCAAAACGTATCTTTTAAGATACAATCAAAATATAGTAAAAAAGGGATCACATGAGTTATCAAATATTGTTCTATCAAACATCTTCCGGAAAAATACCGTTTGATGAGTGGTTTGAAAAATTAAAAGATATAAAAGCAAAGACTTTAATACTAGAAAGACTCGATAGAATAACATTAGGAAATCTTGGTGATACAAAATTAGTTAGCAATGGAGTTAATGAATTACGCCTTCACTTTGGACCAGGATATAGGCTGTATTATGCCAAAAGTGGTACAAAAATTATTGTGCTATTATGTGGTGGAACCAAAAAAGCCCAACAAAAAGATATCAACGTAGCAATAAAGTTTTTGCTTGATTTTAAGACAAGGAAACAGTCAAATGCCAAAAATTAAACTACTTAAAAAAACAAAAAAAAGTTCACCTAGTATTCCATATAATGAATGGCTCATAGAAAAACTCAAAGATCATGACCTTGCTGTTGCCTATCTAAATAATGCTTTAGAACAAAGCACAGATGGTGACTCTGAATCCCTTGAACTCTTTCTTATCGCATTAAGAAATGTTATTGAATCTCGCGGTGGCGTTACAAAAATCGCAAAAAAAGCAAAATTAGGCCGCGAAAGCCTCTATAAAACAGTATCAGAAAAAGGTAATCCCGAGTTCAAAACGATTACCGCGTTAACTCACGCTCTCGGCCTAGAACTACGGTTTATATAAAACAGACGCTAAGCTCGTCAACAAACTGTTTCCTATCAAAAAATTATTAAAGCCTAAACAAAGAATCAGCAAATAAAAAATACTGCCGTTTACGTAGAGTAGAGGATATGGGGCATAAAAAGCGCCATATCCTCTACTCTCTTTTTTAGCATTATTGCTTTCAACCACCAACCTTGGTATCTTCAAAACCAGACAGGCAAACGACACAACACATGTACACAAGCCGCAAACTAAAAAAGAGAAGTTCTAAAAAAGGGTCAAAAAAGGAGATGTTCTATGAAGCACCAGGCCAAGATTCTGAATATCACAAAAATATTTTTTATGATGCTTATCGCATGTTTTATAACAAGCTCTGATTTGTGGGCAACTAAAAAACCAAATACCCTCGATGATTATCTTAAGACATGGAATAAACCAAACGATGTATATGCAAATAATCTAAATTGGGAAAACTTCAAACAATATATAAAAAAACATGATGAGTTGAGCAAAATAACATTCACAAAGCCTAGCGCCGAAGATACAAAACTCATAGCAGCCGTAAAAAAATTTTACGAAGATATGAGCCCTGGCACATGGGACGAAACAACAAAAGTATTTAAATCAAAAGCTCAAGATCTTGTAAATAAAACCGCCAGCCTTATTCTCTTCAAAAAAAAGACTAATCTCCTCTATGGTCAACAGATTGGAATGGGAGGCACAAAAACTGATACCCCCACAGGAGCCCTTGTCGATATTTTTAAAGAACAAAAAAAACCTTCTGAAGAAGTCATAAAAACAACCTTCGATATGATAACACAATTACTCATCGCCTTTGGTGGCAACAAGAATCCCGATACCCACGGTGTCAGAAATGATAATGAAGCAAAAAAATTGAAAGATTACATAAATGATACTTTCTTACTTAAAATTGAAAAACTTCGCACAGGAACACAAATACAAGAACAAAAAAAATTGCCCAAAGTAGGCAATTTTTTTGACAAAGCCAAATTTGAAAATTATGCGGCAACGCATGCTCTTTTTCAAAAAGAACTCGACGACAAATATAAAAATCCTGCAGACGCTGACAGAGAACTTGTAACAGCCACAAAAACCTTTCTTGAAAGCATGGCCCCAGACAAAATCGGAAAAACATTTGAAGTGGCTGTGATACCCCTCGCTCTACTAAAAACCGATCACACAAGCCCGCTCGTTGGAACTCCAACAGACTACGATACAGGAACTCTAAAAAAAATTTTCACCGAAAAAAAGGGGCCTACTCCAAACGTAGGAACCGAATTACTCGATATTATAAAACAAACACTCGAAGCTTTCTTAGCGGCTATCAAAGATGGAATAGCACCGAAAAAAAGCCTGTCGACCGAGATTCCATTAATAATAAAAACTATTCAAGAAATCGCAGAAAAAAATCCCCAATTTAAAGATGAACAAGAAAGACGAGCAAAAGAGGAAAAAATAAAACAAGAAAATGAAGAAAAACAGCAACTTAAACAAGAACAAGAAAAACAGCAGCGAGAACAAGAAAGGCTAAAGAAAGAAAAAGAAGAAAAAGAAAAACAAGAACGAGAAGAAAGAGAACGAAACAAACCTAAGCCAGGCTCGCTTGAAGAAAAAATTGAACAATTTAAGACAAGCCTAACTAAGTTGAAAAAAAAGTTGGTACTGCTTGCACAAAATCTAGCAGCTGTTAAAACTGAACTCTCAAAAAAGCCAATTGCTGAGGTATTAGGAGCACGCCCAACTGCTGACAAATTATTTGAAGCGTTAACACAGCTCCAAGATACCGACACTACCGGCCAAGATGCAATACGCACCGCCTTATTTAAGCTAAATCCAGTAAATAAAATTAACTTCTTTAAAAAAGTAGCAAAGGATTCCGGAGAGGAGCTTCCCACTTATAAAGATAAACTGGGTTCTTTACTTATAAAAGCAGACAATAACGCACTATCCGTTTTCATAGAAAGTTTTAAAAAAAATAACCTTCTCACTACTGATCAGAAATATAAAACTCACCATGTAGAGACGGATTATAGAAAAGCCATCATGTCACTTATTTCTAACGAGACTGGAGCCAAAGAAAAATTAACAAAGGATCACATTCAATTATTTCAAAATCTGAATCCAAATCTCTTTGAAGAAGAATTTAAGGAGAAAAAATGAAAAAACAACAACTTACAAACAAAAACACGCCTTTTGTTCTCACGGCATTTATAATGTGCATGCTCTGTTTTTCGCACGCAACAGCAACACTAGACCAACAAATTGTACAATTTAAAAATAGCTTAAACGTGCTCAAAGAAAAGCTTATGCTGCTTGCGCAAAAACAAACAGAGGTTAAGGCAAAAATAGGAGAAAAAGCAGTAAGCCTGACAGCTGCGGCTCTTTTTGAAGAATATAAAAAATCTACTGAAAAAAATGACGAACCTTTTCTTGAAAAACTCCGTCTGAAATGGAACCTATTAGGTGAAAACGAAAAGAACACCATCAGAAACCTAAAAGGCACCGGTGAACTCGAGGCTAGAAATTTTGTAAAGGCAATGAATAAAAAGATAATTGTCGCACAACCTATCAGACTACCTGTCGTACCACCTGCCCCACCAATACGTCAACTAACTGAAGAAGAAGAAGAAAAGGCATTAGACGCCGCAAAAGTAAAAGAAATAGAAACATTATTAAAAGACAAAGATTTAAAGCAAAAATGCGAGTATTTAAACAAGCACTTCAACACGAAAAGCACTAGCGCTCAAACACTACTAAAGCAATTAATAACCCAAAATGAAACCCGAATAAATTATATAATAGAACAACTCCGCCCCAAAACAGGCGCAAGTAAAGTAACAAGCCACAAAAACCGAACTGATCTTACGAATTCCCAAATTACCCTAGAGCAACTAAACAAAGAATTCATAAACCTTAAAAAAAACACAGATGAAAAAATCCTAAATTACTTGCTGAATCAAGTTTTAGAGATCTATAAACCAAAAGCAAGGGATGACGAATGGTGATAATTAAACGTCAAATATTTTAAAAAAATAAACGTTCTCATAAAGAGCATTAAATTAAGGCGCGGGTAAACCCGCGCCTTAATTTTTTAACATAAAAGCAACTTCTAATTACACCGTACCAGTCGATAAAGACAAAAACTCACGTACAAAAAGCACGGTATAATTTGGGGCAAAATGTACAAAAAACACGGTCAAGTGTGAAGATTCGTGTAAAAAATGCAATGCGATTGCATTTTTTACACGCTTTAGAACGTTTTATATTTGAATGCCCGTCGTATTTTTAGTTCTATTGAGTGCTTGCGCCGACCCCTGCATCACCACAAAATCTTTATCAAGCTGCTGCAGGTATCCCAAAATATCACGCGAATAACGTGGGTGCTTGAGCGCAAAATCTATATTTGCTTTAAGCAGTCCCAATGGCGTACCAATATCATACCGCTTGCCACTAAACTTAAGCGCAAACACTTTTTCGCCCGAAAGTAATAAACTTTGTATCGCATCAGTTAATTGAATCTCGCCGCCGGTGCCAATTTTCATCTCATCAAGTACATCAAATATACCGGGCGACAAAATATAGCGCCCAACAATAGCAAGGTTAGATGGAGCTTGAGCAATACTTGGTTTTTCTACCAATTCTTTGATCTGAAATAAATTGGGTGAAAATTGCTTCCTAATCCCAATGATTCCATAATTTGATACGTCTTCAAGTGGCACTTCTTGAACCGCCACCACGTTACATTTTTCTTGTGCAGCAACCTTCATAAGCTGCGCGATAGCAGGCGTTGCGCCATCGATAATGTCATCAGGCAAAAAGATCGCCACATGCTCCCGCCCAATCACATGCTTGGCCGACCAAACAGCATGCCCAAGCCCAAGAGGCTCTTTTTGCCGCACATACACAAAGTTGGCAACGTTAACTATTTTTGTAATGCCAGCAAGCAGTTCAGATTTTTTTTTGAATTTTAGAAATTTCTCAAGCTCAGGAAAATAATCAAAGTGATCTTCGATCACGTTCTTATTTTTTCCCGTAACGACTATAAAATTTTGGATTCCAGAACTTATACCTTCTTCAACGATATATTGTATGGCCGGTTTATCTAAAATGGGAAGCATCTCTTTGGGCATCGTTTTTGTTGCAGGCAAAAACCGTGTGCCTAGACCGCCGGCTGGAATAATTGCTTTTGTAACGTTCATTACTACACTCCGTTAAAAGCTAAAAAAATTTAATTGTCATCCCAAACTCGCCTGGCCTTCGTAGCCACCTGGGCGTAGTAGGCATCTGGGATCCAGTCCACTCTTTCTTTTTTACTAAAACTGTTCCAGAAATTTAATTTTACCGTTCAATAATAACCGAACATCGTGAATATTATATTTTAACATAGCAAGTCGGGATAAGCCAAAACCAAACGCAAATCCTGAATATTTTTCAGGGTCAATACCACCGGCACGCAAAACATTAGGGTGAATAAGCCCACCAGGGAAAATTTCAATCCAAGTTGATTTCTTACACGTCGAACAACCATCTTTACAAAACGGACAACGAACGTCAATCTCAAAACCTGGTTCAACAAACGGGAAAAAGCCGGGACGAATTCTAATATCCAGATCATCTTTTTTAAATAACGTCTTAAAAAACGTTTGCGCCGTTGCAAACAAATGTGACAAATTTACATTTGTATCAATATAAATACCCTCACATTGCATAAAAATAATATCATGTGAAGCATCAACTGATTCATGACGATACGTGCGTCCAGGAACAATTGCAGCTATCGGCAACTGCTTAGTTTCCATAGCATGTATTTGTACAGTAGATGTATGCGTACGCATAAGGTGATTTATTTTATTCGTCCAAAACGTATCGTACATATCACGCGCTGGATGATCTGGCGGGATGTTAAGAGCTGTAAAATTATAAAAGTCTGTTTCAAGCTCTGGCCCATCAAGAACTTCATAACCCATTGATATAAAAATATTTTCTATTTCTTCAATAAACTGCGTATACGGATGCAAATGCCCTTCATGGGCACGTGGCGCATACGCTGTTAAATCAAAATTTTGTTGTTTATTTATTGCGGCTTGAGACACTTGATTAATAATCGCATTTTTTGTGTTATCTAAAGCTGTTTGAACATCTTGCTTGAGCTGGTTAATAAGTGGACCAAATATTTTCTTCTCTTCGACCGGCAAAGCCTGAAAATCTTGCATAAGCAACGTAACTTGCCCGGACTTGCCAGCATATTCAAGACGTAATTTGTCCAACTCTTGGAGTGTTTTTACAGACTTAATAGCATCGTCGAAACTTGTACGAATTTGTGATATTTTATCAGACAGCCCAGACATAATAAACCCTCGCAAAAAACAAGTCCTAAAACAAGATAAATTAAGTAAAACAAGCGATAGCAAATATTAGCATTTTTCTATGGTTAAAACCATAGGCTCTTAAAAGCTTCAGGCTTACCAGCCTGAGGAAAGAAAAAGAAATCTTCTGCCTAGTGTTAAAACACCAGGCTCACAGGAGCTTCAGGCTTGCCAGCCTGAGGAAAGAAAGAGAAATCACCTGCCTAGTGTTAAAACACCAGGCTCACAGGAGCTTCAGGCTTACCAGCCTGAGGAAAGAAAGAGAAATCTTCTGCCTAGTGTTAAAACACCAGGCTCACAGGAGCTTCAGGCTTACCAGCCTGAGGAAAGAAAGAGAAAGCTTCTGCCTAGTGTTAAAACACCAGGCTCACAGGAGCTTCAGGCTTACCAGCCTGAGGAAAGAAAAAGAAATCAACTGCCTAGTGTTAAAACACCAGGCTCACAGG
>JBDRBF010000062.1:0-4389 GCA_043822925.1 bacterium | reverse complement strand
TGGTAATGGGAGCTCTTGTTTCATCTTGGTAAAAATTCCCATCAGACGTGGGACTAAAAATGTTAAAAGCCCAATAACAACAACAATACAAAAAGAAATCATCATAATGGGATAGGACATCGCTTTTTTTACTTTTTTTGTAGTCTCAGCTTCACGCTCAAGATATTCAGTTAATCGTTCCAAAATAGTATCAAGTTTACCACTCGCCTCACCCGCACGAACAAGTTGCACATACACATTAGAAAAGACTTTTGGATACTTACCAAATTCTTTAGCAAGCGCTTGTCCAGATTTAAGCCCGTCACGTATATTAATTAATAATCGCTTAAATTTGCCCTCAAATTGCTCTGATAGTAATTCTATAGATTGTAATAATGGAACACCGGAACGCAAAAGAACAGATAGTTGTTTAGTAAAAAGAATAACCGTCTTTGGTTCAATTGGCCGTTCAAAAAGTGTCGCAAAAAACGATTCCTGACTCGTCCCTTCGGCAACTGCGGTTATTTTTGTAGGCATCAAACCCTGACCGCGCAACATTTCTTTTGCTGCCTGCATCGAAGCTGCGTCGATCGAACCAGTCACCCGCTCACCTCGGCGATTGAAAGAATCATATTTATAAAGAGGCATACAAACACCGCTCCCTACTTATTACTTTCGCTTGAACTCCAAAATACTTGATATAAAAATAAACTGCCTGTTATCATAGGACCTGCACTTATACTTTTACATAAAAAAATATAAACGAAAAACAATAATAAATTTACATATACGCTTTATCACTGTAGCAGAAAGGACATGGTTATGAAAATAAAAAATACGCATCTCGTTATCGCAATGCTCTCTCTTATATTTTTTGCACAAGAAGCTCAAACACGAGACGAGCAACCCACACGTAAAACGCATGATCTAAAAGAAGCTCCCTCGATCTCAAGTCTCGAAAAAAGAGACAAAACATTTGATTCAGTCATGCAAGAAGAAACACCTTTACAATTTAGCACGGCACGTATCAAAGACTTATTTAAACGTAATTCTATCCCTACGCTTGAACTATACGGTCGATCGCGAGCTGCACTTGCCAAAACAACAGAATTTAACAAAGCCCTATCTAATTACATCAAAGAAGTCTTTAACAAAGAAGGTTATGCACAAACACTTTCCCAAGATGGAAGCCATATTGTCGAACTGTTAGAACTAGCCAAAGACCTAAATTTAGACACACTCATGATCTATACATGTTTGAGACTATTTTATAACAAAATAAAATCATGGGAGGTCATCGACGATACAGTTATACTCCAAACACTTGACCCAATGCCACGTATACTTGAATCACATATCAAACCTGATGATCAAGTAAATACACTATCAGACTTATCATTCATAAAGAAACTATCTGAAGATATGATCATGGCTAAATTTTCAGAAAATTTTAATTTTTTTGAAACTCAGCCAAAACAATTTATTTCAGATCTTTCGACTGAATTGTCACAAGCGGTCGAACGCGAAATGGTAAAAGTCAAACAAACTGTCGACATTAAAAAAGATGAAACAGAAATGCGCAACCGCCTTAAGCAATTGGTAGTCAAATTCTATGAAATTGCTTTAAACAAAACAATCTGGAATCTATATTCATTCGAAAGCATTTGGGCTTCATTCATGTCGATCGCCAACGGACTAGAATTACTTGTCGTGCACAGAATCATTAACCATATGGACGATATTGACGATCTTCTTTGGTCTCTCGTCCACCGCTTTTGTTTCTTTCTAGATTTACAAGGCGGCACACTTCCTCCACAATTCTTCCAAGAAGTTGAAACTGATCTTGTTAATGGCGTTGTGGACTTTTTAGAAGAGCCAGAACTTGACGATGCCATTAAATCTAAAAAAGAGTTTCTTATAGACGCACTTATTAATGCAAAAGCACGAGCAATGGCGCAAAACCAAAGCCTATTTGACCTAGCGGCAAACTTCGCTCCATCAGGAACCGAACACCCAGAAACCCAGCCCAATCTGGTCTCGTTGGTCCCTGCAGACCAATACTCCGGCCCAATAAACGTAAGCTCATTCGAATAAATCTATTCGCTAAGCTTTTAGTTTTAAATATTACGGGGCAGGTGATTACATCTGCCCCATTTTACTTAACAAAACTTTCTTAATTATTACTATGTAAATTTCTTATCTACTCAGTCCCAAAATATCTATCTCCAAAGTCACCCAACCCAGGCACAATAAAATAGTGCTTATTTAATTTTTTGTCTCGAGCAGCAATAATAAGTTTTACTTTGGGAAACTTATCCCTGACCGCCATAACCCCCTCAGGTGACGCGACAATGCCAACAAACAAAATATTTTCTTCTTTAAAACCCTTAATCTTCGTCAAAAGCGAGAGCGTTGCGATAAGTGTGCCACCAGTAGCGAGCATTGGATCAAGAATTATGATCTGCGTATCGCGCACAACACGCGGCCAATTTTTATAATATAATTTTGGTTTAGCCGTTTTTTCATCACGCCTTATTCCAATAACACCGACATAAGCTTCAGGAAAAAACTGCAAAAACGGAGGTAATAGCGCCATACCAGAACGCAAAATAGGAACAAACATAATTGGCTGGGCAAAAGCAAGCCCCTGAGTGCGGGCCAGCGGCGTGTAAAACGATACTTTTTTTGCCTGGATATACTCAGCCGCCTGAACCGCAAGCACATACCCCAATTTTTTTGTTGCCTCTCTAAAATCTGCCCTCCCCGTATTCTTATTACGCAATGTAGTCAGCAAGACTTCTTTCATAACATTCATACAATACCTCCTGTGATAATTTTTCACACAAAGCACGAACACAAATACGTTAGATCAAAACGTACGCACAAAAAAAATAAAACTATTTTCTAGGCAAAAAAAGCATGCGTATACTGCATGCAGGGTAAAATAACTTGGTAATGCGTGTCAAAATTATAAAATTAGGGGCAAATATGATTCAATTTAAAAACAGACAAGATGCAGGTAAAAAACTTGCAAAAAAATTATTGACCTATAAAAACAATCCAAAAGCTATTGTGATTGGATTACCACGCGGCGGGGTCGTCGTTGCTTATGAAATAGCACAAATACTTGAGCTTCCGCTTGATATCGTCGTACCCAGAAAACTAGGCGCCCCATTTAATCCAGAGCTAGCCATCGGAGCAGTCACAGAAGACGGGAGCATAATTTTGGATCATCAAATAATAAATATACTCGGCATATCCAAAACAGAAATTACTGAAATTATCGAAAAAGAAAAAAAAGAAGCAGAACGCAGATTACAAATCTATCGAAAAAATAGACCTCCCTTAAACCTAAAAAACCAAATCGTGATTTTAGTCGATGATGGGATAGCAACTGGATCAACTATGCTGGCAGCTATAAAATCTGTACAAGTACATGGTGCGCAATCAATTATCATCGCAATACCGATAGGCCCGACAGAAACTATCGCAAAAATAAAGAACATGGTCGATAGCGTCGTTGTACTTGATACCCCTCCAAATTTTATGGCCATTGGCATATATTACAAATCTTTTACACAAACGACAGACGAAGAAGTTATCACTCTTCTAACCGATCATCACGTATTTTGATCAATAGCTAGTTCTCTTTATTTTTCATCCTGATCAACGCATAGGCACCATGCAGTTTTTACCCCTCAAGCCAAATTTCTATGTGCCCTTTGGAAAAGACCAAAAGCCCATCAATCGCTAAACGATAATCATAATATAAATACGTTGCATTATGTTTTTGGACAACAAACTAGGTTTATTTTTACTCATGATTCTTGTTCTTTTTTGAGAAACTATTAATGCATAATTTTTTTTATACTTAGAGATATATATTATCTAGCAAAAAATTATCCCTCAATCACTATAACGGCCCTTGCCCACCAATTTGATCCTACCCACCGCTTGATGGCGGTGATTTCCACCACATATCAGGCCCTCATTTTCAAGTTCTCTAAATTTATTTACTCAAATATCTTATATCTTATCGGATATCTATCTTAACCTGATAATGCACCTGTGGATACGCACATACATGGCATACATCATGAGTATGGTCGTCCATAGACGTATAGCCACAAATCCACATTCCCACTGCACGGATGCGCCTTTTTTGAAACACAAAGCCTGTTTTAAAATTATTAGCTAATTTTTTGCTCCGTTATTTAAAGGGATTTCTCTCATCCACTAACATTTAAATGCTAAATAAAATAAAAGTCGTTATAACAAAAAAGCCTCTGACATAATCAGAGGCTTTTTTAATCCTGGCAGTACCTATTTTCCCGGGCCGCTACCAGCCAAGTATCTTCGGCGCGATGGGCTTAACTACTGTATTCGGAATGGGAACAGGTGTTTCCCCGT
>JBDRBF010000061.1:0-7592 GCA_043822925.1 bacterium | reverse complement strand
TGTGCTTGTTCGGTGCATAAGATACCGTTTATATTGCATTTTTTTGCGCCATCGATGTTTTCTTCAAAGTCGTCAATAAATAAACATTCTTCTGGCTTAAGATTATATGTTTTGAGTAAGAGTTCATAAATTTGCGCATCGGGTTTGGCGCATTTGTGTTGATATGAATATATTGCGCCGTCTATTTCGTTAAAAAAGTCGTAATGACGAATCGCATCGTGCATGACTATATCTAGATTCGAGAGAATGTAAGTTTTGTAGTTTTTTTGTTTGATGAGTTTGAAAACAGTTAAAGCTTCTTGGTTTGGCTTGAGTCTGGTAGGTATGCCTGTAAAGAGACGTAATAATTTATCCTGGTCAAACTGTTCAGATAAAAGTTTAGCGGCATGATCTGTTGATATTATGCCACGGAGCATATTCATACCCGGTTCGGTTGAAAAAGCTTTGAGTAAATCAAATGGGGGGACTTGTTCTTCTGGAAAGAGCTCACGAATTGTATCATGCGGGTCAAAGTCGAGTAGTACGCCGCCTAGATCAAAAATAATGTTTTTATAGTGCGTTTTGCTTAAGTGCGTATTGCTGACTTGATTGATTATTTTAGTTTGTCTTGATTCTTGGCGTGTGAGCTTTGGGGGTGTATTTGTATGCATATTTTATAATTTTATTGTATTGCGCTTGGCATTAGAGGTTCATCATGTGCGTTATTTGCGCTTGGCATTGTAGATGTGCTTGATGGGGCGAGTATTGTTTCTAGTAATTCTGACGATTGTTGATTTGCGGGAACTGTTGGTGCAGGTTGTGAAAATAATGGGTTTGTAGGAGCAGAGCTTTGTAAAGCAGTTGGGCTTGTGGGTTTTTGCAGGTTAGGTGCTTGATTTAGGCTTGCTTCAGTATGTGTTCTGGTGCGTACTTTTAATTCTTGAGATCCAAAGAGCATGCTATAGAGAGATTTGATAGGTGTAATAAGACGAGCTATCACGCTCGTGAAGATATCATAGACTTTTCCGTACCAGGTAAGAATTTCAACTTTTTTTACTTCGCGTGATTTTTGTTGGGCTTCAAGTAATTGTTGTTTTTCTGTTTCAGTATTACGAATTACTTCGAGTTTTAATTTATTGATTCTTGAACTACGATCTTTAATTATTATGCCGTCTTTTTCAAGCTCATCTGTGGTTGCTTGTACTTTTGCAAATTGTGTTCTGATTACTTGAGTGACGTTCTCGAAATCTCGTAGTAAATCGTTTTCAAGATAGTTTGCGATTGATTTTAATTTTTCTAATGTATTGCCCCGGAATTTATAATAATTTTCACGTGCTATATTGTGATCGATGACTTTCCATTGCTGTTCTGTTACTTCACGTATTTTAGTCGATTCTTTTTCTGCTTGTTTAATTTGTTCATCCGCTTTTTCAAGCCGTTGGATTAGAGAATTATCTAAATCAACAATCGACTTCATATCTAATTGGAGTTGATCGAGCTTTGTGCGTAAGGTTTTTATTTGTTCTTCTATCGTGTCTATTTTTATACTGTAATCTCGGTCTTTAGTTATACCATCTTTTTGTTCTTGTGTAGCTTGTTCTATAAGCTTTTGCTTTTTTTTGTTTAAGAATTTAACAACGCTATTAAAGAGCTCTTCTAGCTTGCCTTGTTCTAAGCCCATTTTAGTGTAAAAAGCGTCGAGTTCTTTATCTATGACGGTATATTTTTCGTTAAATTTTTGTCTGACATTTTGAATTTTTGAGCGTTCATTTTGAATCTCATTTCTGAGTTCATATGTTTTTGAGAGCCATTCGTTTTTTTTGATCCAGTTGCCCTGGTTGCCGATAGTATCATCACGAAGTTGAACGTTTTCTGCGCCGGGAGTTTGTTCTTCTTCGACGATTACTGTTTCATACTCTTCTTTATCTGGGTGTGCTGTGGGATGATGTGTTGGCGCTTGATTTTGGGCCATTTGTTGAGCTTGTGCTATTTGGGCTAGATGCGCAAATTGTGGCAGAACTGGGGGCGCAGATTGTTGTACCAATTGAGGTTGAGCTGCTGATGGCATGCTCACAATAAATTTTGTTGAGACGCAGCCAAACAGCAAAACGACTAGAAAAAGAGCACAAAAATTATAAAAATCATACAACTTTTTCATGCGCAACCCAGTACGATTTAAGCCAAGAAAATTATAAGGTTTTCGATAAATCTTCAAGCTCTTTAAAGAGACTTTTTACAAGCTCTTCAGCTTCAGGTGAAGTATAGCTCCATTTTATCCCTTGGTCCACTTTTGTTAAAATCGATCGGTCGCTCTTGATATCAATAATATCAATACGAACGACATTCATAAGTGGATGGACCATTGATGGTGCGCGGACAACTCCTGCTCTACCCAAAACACTGTATGCAATATTGCCTTCACCGATGAAGCATATCATAACTTTTTTTTGCCAGACCATATTGAGATAACCGGTGTGCTCTTTGTGAATAGTTATGAGTAAGCTTTCTTGGCCTTTTGGATACATACATTGTATAGGAGTAGTGTTTGGAACTCCTTTTTCAGAAAAAGTAGCAAGAACAGCAACGGAGTGTTCTTTTTTTAACATCTCTATAAGATCATCGGGTAACCGTACCCCTACATGTTTTGCCATATCCCCTCTTACTACGTTATTGGTTTAAACTTATTGTCTTTTAAATTAATCGCGCTAGTACTTCGTTTTCTAGGAGCATTCCCTTCGGCGTAAGTGAAATTCTTCCGTTAGATTCTTTTATATGTGCTTGTGATTTGAGTATTTCTATGTTCTCAAAAAAACGTTTTTTTTCGCTTTCATTTAACAAGTATACCACATCATGCAAGCCTATTCCGGAAGTTCGTCTCAAACCGAGCATAATTATCTCTATTTTTTCTTGTTCTTGCGTTAAATTTTCAGTGTAAGAAAAAAGGTCGAATAGGTTATTTTCGATTGTTTTTATATATTTGTCTAAGTTTTTTTCATTTATTGTTCTGGTGTTGCCTCTAAACGAAGACGCCCCAAGTCCAAAGCCTTTATATGCTTGGCGGTTCCAGTAGCCCTGATTATGGACAGATTCATATCCTGGACGAGCGTAATTCGAGATTTCATATTGCTTTAACCCATGATTTTCTAATATTTCATGTGTTTGTTCGAGTGTATCGATAATTTTGTCTTCGTCTGGTAACACAACTTTTTTTTGCTGGATATCGAAATAAAGGGGTGTTTGTTCATGTATTGTTAGTAAGTAGAGTGATATGTGGGTAATTGGCCAATTTAATGCCTGTTTTATTGTGTAATCCCATATTTGATCCGTTGTTCCTGGTAACCCCAAAATAAGATCGATTGATATATTCTTAAAATATTTTGGAATTAGCTTAAAAGCGTTATAAACATTTTGAGTGAGTTGAAATCTGTTTAAGTTTGCTAGTATGTTGTCATCAAGAATTTGTACGCCCATGCTGAGTCTGTTTATGCCCAGTTCGCGCCAGGTAGCAAGTTTTTCTTCTGTTATATCGGCTGGGTTGGCTTCTATCGTTATCTCGTGTGTGTTTTCCAGCTTAAAATAGCTTTGTAGTGTTTTAAAGAGCTCTTTTATTATGGGCAGGGGGTACAGGCTCGGTGTGCCGCCGCCGATATATATAGTCGATGGGGCGTGCGCTATGCCTGCTTTTTGTTGTTCTTGTGCCCAGTGTTCGATTTCATCCAGAAGAGCCTCATGATAGCGCGTTTGAAATTCGCCATGCTGCTCTAAGGCCATAAAATCACAGTAATGACACTTTTTGTGGCAAAAGGGCCAGTGTATGTATACAGAATATGGGGTATTATTAGAACGTATGTTATTTGTGATTTGCATGCTCTTTATAGATACAAAAAAATACGTTTTGTCACAATATTTTAGCCACAAGCTTGTTTATGTAAAAATGATGAGAAGCAAATTTACAGCAAATTTACACAGGCGTCAATTTATGTTTATTTTTAAGTTTTGTTTTCGATTGGCTTGGTTTGTTCGACAAGCTTTTGTGCCATTTTTAGGTCAGATTCAACTTGGGTTTTGATCATATCTTGGTTGGCAAACTTGACCCACTGGGCGCCTTCTAGCATTTTTTGCAGATCAATAATAAGTGCCGGGTCAAATTGTTTCTCGAGTAAGAACGCAACAAGTTCTTTGTCTGTTTTGTTCTGTATCTTCCAGTTATAGCGTTTGTATAGATACTGTTTAATAATGCCCGTAAGATTAAAATATAATTTTTTGACGTCATGTTTGTTCGTGTATTGTGCCAGCCCAAGTTTTGCAATTTCTTGTAGCGCCCATTGCCAAGAAGTTATTTTTTTGCGATAGCGCCGTTTAAATAAATAATAGCCAACAAGAACGCCAATAATTAAAATCCCAGCAATAATTAAAATTTTAAATAAAAGTGTTTCATGAAATGGTAAGTAGTAATATTCTTCGATATCGTAAAAAATAGTTTTAGCCTGTGTTTGCATATTAAATTTGTCTCCTGGTTCTTTGGTGAAAGAATTTGATCAGGGGATTTATAAAGGGCTCGCCCACGGTTAAATCAAGTAGATCTATTTTATGTTTACGAAAGATATCTTTTTGCTCAAGTATGCGTGCTTTTAGGTGTGTATTTAGTTTGTTTTTACTATCAAGTGTGTAAATTTGGCCTGATTCAGGGTCTTGTATATCGATTAGGCCAATATCAGGAAAACTTGTTTCGTGTTGGTCTAGCACGCGTACGCCTAAAAAATCATATTCTAGACTTGCAATTTTGAGTAATTTTGTATATTGCTCTTGCGTATCGATCCAGTCAGAGATCATAAAGACAATAGCTCCGCGTTTTTTTAGACTTGCTAAGAATTTGAGAGCCTCTGTTATATTGGTTTTTTTACTGTTTGGTTTAAGTGAGAAAATTGTTTCAATAATTTTGCCAATGTGCACATTGCTTTTGCTTGGTGGGATCCATTTTTCTATTTTGTCTGAGAAAAATAATGCGCCAACTTTATCTTTGTTTTCTTGTGCAACAAATGTGAGCGTTGCAGCCAGTTGAGATATCGTATCTTTGCGCAAATCTTTTTGGGAAGAATATAGCGAAGATGCTGAAACATCTATGCATAAAATTACGGTGCGGTCACGTTCTTCAACGAATTCTTTGACCATTATTTTGTTCATTTTGGCTGAACAATTCCAATCAATAAATCGTACGTCGTCACCACTTTGGTATTCTCTGAGCCGATCAAATTCCAGCCCAGAGCCTTTAAATGCTGATAAATAGTCTCCCGAGATACCCGATTGTATTAAGCGTTTTGTGTGTATTTTTATAAGTTTTATCTTAGCGCGAATTGCTTGATCTATCATAAGATCTCCACAGATCTACAAATTCACATACTTCTTCTTTTTATTTTCTACCACAAAGAATTCATGGCCATTTCTAATATAGCAGGCAACTTAATAGTACCATCGGGTTGCTGATATGTTTCCATGAGCGCAACCATTAATCTTGGGATGGCAAGCGATGATGCATTAAGTGTGTGCACCAGATTCGGTTTTGCATCTTGTGTCTGTTTATATCTGATGCCAGCTCTACGAGCTTGAAAGTCTAAGCAGTTACTTGCTGATGATACTTCGTAATATGTATTTTGTCCTGGTAACCAGACTTCTATATCGTATGTTCTTGATGACTGAAAAGAACAATCTTGTGCTGCAAGTAAAGATACTCTGTAATGCAGGCCTAATTGTTGTAAAATATCTTCTGCACACGTGACCATTGCATCAAGTTCTGGATTTGACTTGTCTGGTGTTGTGATGGCAAAGAGTTCTACTTTTTCAAACTGGTGAATTCTAATCAGTCCGCGTTCTGTTGAGCCATATCCGCCAGCTTCTCGTCTAAAGCAGCTGGTCCATGATGTATAACGTTTTGGTAAATCTTGTTCTGCGAAAATATGTTTTTCATGTAAATTTGTCAAACTGACTTCTGACGTTGGGATTAAGCACAGATTATCTGCAGGCAAACTATAAAAGTCGCCAGCAAATTTTGGCAAGTTGCCTGAATTATATAAGCCTCGTTCAGTTATAAGTGCAGGTGGCATAACGGGCGAAAAACCGTGTTTTTTATTATTCTTGAGCATCAAATTTGTAAGGGCATAAATAAGTTTTGTACCAAACTCTGTGTAAAAAACAAATTGTGCGCCAGCGATAGATGCTCCGGCTTGCATGTCAAACCATTGGACTTGTTCGTTTAAATCTAAGTGATGCTTAATCGGGAATGTAAATTCTGGTTTTTGGCCGACAGTTTTGACTACTTTGTTTGCTTCTTTGCCCCCGTCTGGGATATCGTCTTGGGCGATATTTGGGCAGGCAAGCCAGAGGGCTTTAAATTCAGCATCTAATTCTTGAAAATGTGTTTCTTGTTCTTTTATTTGTTGGGCTATATTTATGGCTTTTTCTCTTAACTCTGGTGTAACGCCCTTCTTGCCTAGGTCAGCTAAATCATTTTTCTCTTTGCGTAAAGCTTCTATTTTTACTTGGAGTGCGCGAGATTCTTTATCGAGCACGATTAAACGTTCTATATCAAAGCTTGGTTCTTTACGTAAAATCTGTTTTTTTAGTTTCGCTGGTTCTTCTCTGAGTAACGTTAAATCTATCATGTTTTCTCCGTGAAATAATCGTAAAATGAGCCTAAAATAAGCTCGGTGTGTTTTTTCTTTTGTCATCCCAGACTTGATCTGGGATCCAAGTCCTATTTTTCCAAGTGCATTTTATTTTACCAGCTATAATTTTTTTTGCTATTCACAACGTTTTTGGGCTTTAAATTATATAGGCTTTAGCTGCATCCAATACTTTTTTCTCAATATCTAATTCGAGATCTTTTAAGTCTAAATCTCGCGTTTGTTGGTTCATTTCTTCTTCTAGTTCGTTTAGTTCTTGTAACGTTTTGTTTTCGTTTAGTTTGTTTAGTTCTTCTTCTAGCTTGTTTAGTTCTTTTAGTTCTTTTAATTTAGTTAGTTCCTTATTCAGTTTTTGACGTTTTTCTATTTCCTCTTTTTGTAGTTTTTGTGTGGTTTCTTTAGTCTCTAATAATTCTATTTCTTTATTATGCTCGTATATCTTCTCTAGGTAATTTTTAGTTGCCACTTCTTTTTCTATATATTCTTTCTTTTTTTTATCTCTTTCTTTTTTAAGGAAAGAAGTATAAGCATCGTTTTCTAAGTTTCCTATTGTTGTGGTAAGGTCAATTATTTTTTGTCTAATTTCTTTTAAATCATTTTCTAAACGTTCATTTGTTTCTTGGGCTTCTTTTTGAATTTCATCTTTCACTATTTTTTCGAATTCATTCCATGTTTTATTTTCCCAAAATTTTGAATCGTATTTTCTTTTTAAAAAATCTAATGTTTCGGTTTGTATTTTCCTACATAGAGGGCATTCAAAATTTTTTCGTTCAAAATTTTTTCGTAATCTAAGTTTTATAAAGCATCTTAAACAAATTTTTTGAGAGCAACAGGTGAGCTTGTAAAATGAGTTTGGGCCGTAATCTTCGCTGCAAATTGGGCAGTTTTCTTTTGCTGGGGTTAAAACTTGCGTATATTCGGGATGGCTAGAGA